>JAJXYV010000164.1 GCA_021780435.1 Pseudomonadota bacterium | reverse complement strand
AAATTGACGGGAGCGAGAGCCAAAGCGCCCACGGCGCCGCCACAAAAAGCGATCAACCGCCGCGGCCATCCATCCGAAAGTGTCACCAACTGGCTGAGCGAGAACATGGGTGCTTTCAGGCAATGCCCGCCGGGGAAGGCCGGGCTTCTCGTCGATCGGCCGTTCAAGCCAAGACCGAGGCGCAGGCTGGCCCGCGATGATCGAACACGGCGGCGATCTTAGCCTGATTGCGAACAGGTCGCCTTACGCGGAAACGACTTTCCCCAAGCAATCTCGTCTCCTGAAAGCGCCGTTGTCTACCGACAGTCCATGCTTATTCGCTGAGCTTTTCGGCGTTCGGCGGAATCTCGGCGGGAGAGCCCGCGCCGATCAGCCTCAATTTCAGCCTTTTCACCCTACGAGGATCCGCATCCACGATATCGAACTCAAAACTCCGATCCGGGCTCGCAACGACCTCGCCGCGGATAGGAACCCTCCCCGAGAAGGCCGCCGCGAGCCCGCCCAGCGTGTCAACTTCCTCACGCTCTCCATAGACGATCAAATCGAGGCCTGTCTTTTCAGACGCTTCTCCGAGACCCACCCTGGCGTCCGCCAGGAAAATCCCCGGGGCGAGCGCTTCGATCTTGGGGCTCTCGTCGAGATCGTGCTCATCCTCGATGTCGCCGACGATCATTTCGACAATATCTTCGATCGAAACCAGCCCGTCCGTGCCGCCATATTCATCGATGACAAGGGCCATATGCGTGCGCGTCGCCTGCATTTTGACCAGAAGATCGAGCGCGGGCATCGAGGGGGGGGCATAAAGCACGGACCTGAGGATCCCTGCCGACGCGAGCGATACGCCGAGATCAATGCGAAGCAGATGCGCTCCCTTCGTTTCCTCGGAACGCGGCGTATCGGGACCCGACGCTGGCGCGGGAGCGTCGATCCATTTTTCGGACGCCCGTCCCTCAGCATCTCCCGTTACGAAATCAACAAAGTCCCGAATATGCACCATGCCACGCGGATCATCGAGCGTTTCGCCGATGACGGGCAGGCGTGAATGGCCAGCGGTCCGGAACGTCGCCAGGACGGTCCCAAGCGGCGCATCGATGGGCACCGACACGATGTCCGCTCGCGGCACCATCACGTCACGCACCCGAATCTCGTGCAAGCCCAGGACGTTGCGCAGGATGGTCCGCTCTTGCGGACTGAAGTCGTCGGCAATTGAGTCATCTTCGAGCGCGTCTTCGATATCGTCGCGGATCGACGCTCCGCCCAATCCGAACAAGGCTCTTAGTCGCTCCATGATGGAGCCGCCCTGTCTTCCGGGACTTCGTTCAACCAAAGGCGTTTCTTCAACGTCCCGCTCAGGCCCGGTCATGCAAACCCGTCCCGCTTTCGCCGTTTTCACTATAGGGATCGGCAATGCCCAATTTTCGTAAAATTCGCACTTCCAACGATTCCATTTCCGTAGCGTCGGCAGGCGCTTCGTGGTCATAACCAAGAAGATGAAGGAAGCCGTGAACGATCAGATGACGGCAATGGTCTTCGAAAGGTTTGCCCTGTTCCACGGCTTCGCGCGTGATCGTCTCGCAGGCCAGTGCGATATCCCCAAGAAAATGAGCGGACTCGACCGGCTCCAGACCTGGGAACGACAAGACATTGGTTGGCCGATCTTTTCCCCGAAAATCACGATTCAGCTCGTGCATGCGCGCATCGGCGCAAAACAGGAAGCTGACCTCCGCGCCCTCGGGCGGCGTCGCTCCCGATTCATTCAGGGCCGCTTCGAGACATCCCGCCACGACCGCTTCGAGATCGGCTAATTTATCCCACCCCGGATCTTCGACGGCGATTTCGATGGCCAGGGTCATGGCGACCAGTCCTTGTCGATGTTGGACCGGGCAGTGGGCGCTTCGCGCACGCGGCGGAACGCGGCTTCATAGGCCCCGACGATGCGACGGACCAGATCGTGCCGAACGACGTCCGATTCTTCAAACGCGACGAAACCAACCCCTTCCAAGCCTCTGAGCAATCCGATTGCTTCGCTCAAACCGGACTTCTGGCCGGCGGGCAGATCCGTTTGGGTCGGATCGCCAGTCACGATCATCCGCGCCCCTTCGCCCAGACGGGTCAGAAACATCTTCATCTGCATGGATGTCGCGTTTTGCGCCTCGTCCAACAGGATACAGGCGTTGCTCAACGTCCGTCCGCGCATGAAGGCGAGCGGCGCGACTTCGATCATGCCGGTCTGCATGCCGCGTTCGAGGGTTCGCGGATCCATGAAATCCTGAAGCGCGTCATAGATCGGCCTGAGATAGGGATCGACCTTTTCGCGCATATCCCCGGGCAGGAAGCCCAGTCGCTCACCGGCTTCGACGGCGGGCCGCGAAAGGATCAGCCGCTCCACGACCCCCTGTTCGAGCAAAGACACGGCGTGCCCGACCGCCAGCCAGGTCTTGCCCGTTCCCGCCGGTCCGGCGGCAAAAACCAGCTCGAACCGTCTGAGGTCGCGAATATAAAGGTCCTGAGCCGAGTTTCGAGCCCTGACAGGCCCCTTCTTCCGGGTCGAAATCTGTTCAAAGGTCGAGCGCGGCCCCGGCGTCTCCTTCGGAAACAGGCTCCCCTGGAATGCGCATTCCTGGATCGCGCCGTCAACATCGCCCATGGTCGCCGGATCCCCGGACCGCGCGCGGTCCCACAAGAACTGCAAGACCCGCCGCGCATGACCGACGGCTTCAAGCGGACCCTTGATCACCACATGATTGCCGTTCGCGGTGAGCACAACATTCAGTCGTCGCTCGATCCTGGCCAGATTCTGATCATATTGACCGAAAACCAACGAGGCGGTCCGGTTATCATCCAGAGTCAAACTGGTCTCCGCGACCCCACCTTCCTCCGCCAATACGATTTTGCCTGACGCTTCGGGAACTGACGCCATGTCTAAAACGCCTCTTCGCCGCGACGATTTGAAGCTTCACCCCTCGCGATCCGGCCGAAAAGCGTGTTTGCGCCGCATTCGACAATTTCAACTGTCGCGACCTCGCCGATCAGGGAATCCGGCGCCTCGATCTGAACCGTTTGAAGATAAGGCGTCTTCCCGCTGACCTGGCCTGGCTTCTTCCCTGGCTTTTCGAAAAGAACATCGATGTTGCGGCCAACGACCGACAGATTGAAAGCCCTGCGCTGCGCCTCGACCAATTCTCCCAGACGCACAAGCCTTTCCGTCTTGACCTCCTCGGGAACCTGGTCCTTGAGGTCCGCGCCGGGCGTTCCCGCCCGCGGTGAATATTTGAAATGGAAAGTCGAAGCAAAGCCCACATTATGAATCAGCGCCAGGGTTGCTTCGAAATCCTCGTCCGTTTCTCCTGGAAATCCGACAATGAAATCGGACGAAAGGGCGATGTCCGGCCGAGCAGCGCGAATGCGCTCGACGAGCCGCAGATAATCTTCCGCGCTATGCTTGCGATTCATCGTGTTCAGGATCCGATCGGATCCCGACTGAACGGGCAGATGGAGGAATGGCATCAAGCTTGGCGACTCGCCGTGCGCCCGGATCAGATCCTCGCCCATGTCGTTGGGATGACTGGTCGTGTAGCGAAGACGGGCTAGGCCCTCGATTCGCGCCAGGCGCTCCAGTAATTGCGCAAGCGACCAATCCTCGTCATTTTCGCCGCGACCATGATAGCCATTGACGTTCTGTCCAAGCAGTGTGATCTCGCGCACGCCGGCGCGCGCCAGAGCTTCCGCTTCCAAGACTATCTTCGCGGCGTCCCGGGAAACCTCTGCGCCTCGGGTGTAGGGAACGACGCAGAAAGAGCAGAACTTGTCGCATCCTTCCTGAACTGTCAGAAAAGCGCTGACGCCTCTTTGCCTGACCTTATCCTCGGTCGGCGCGACGAGGTGATCGAATTTGTCCTCGGCCGGAAATTCGGTGTCGATCACAGGGCCCCTTGTCGCCTGCCGAACCAATTCGGGCAAACGATGGTAGCTCTGAGGCCCGACGACAATGTCGACGGCGCGTTGCCGCCGAAGAATTTCGGCTCCCTCAGCCTGAGCAACGCAGCCCGCGACTGCAATCTGCAAATCCCGGCCTTCGGACTGGCGCTCGTCCTTCATCAGTTTCAGCTTGCCAAGTTCCGAAAAGACCTTGTCTGACGCCTTTTCCCGAATATGGCACGTGTTCAGAACGACAAGGTCTGCGGCTCCGATGTCGTTCGTCTCGACGAATCCCTCGGGCGCCAGGACATCGGCCATCCGCGCCGCGTCATAGACATTCATCTGGCAGCCATATGATTTGACGAAAACTTTTTTGCCACGCGCCGTCAGGCGCCCCGACGCGCGCGCCTCGACGGACTCCCTGTCGGCAAGGTCAGGATTGGATTTCAAAATTCCCTCAAAATTCTGCGCCTGTGACGATCCCGTGCGCAATTTTAGCCGGTTCATTCCGGAATATCGCGTATTTTGTTTCAGCCGCCAATTTTCGTGACTGCCGCTTCCGTCAGCTCCCGAACCTTGCGCTCCGTTTCAGAAGCAATCGTCTTTCGATCGCTTTCCGCCGTAAAGGCCAAAGCGGACCCCAAACTGATCATGCAATCAACCGGGGCCAGTTTGAGCAAAAGCCAGATGTGAGGCGCGAGATCCGCGTCGCCAAACCAGGCCAAAGCTCGGCGGCCCATTGCATCGAGCGGCTTTCCTCGGGCATGGGTGTAGGTGATCGCGGCGGGCTGGATCGTCACATCGCGGACGTGGGGAAACAGGCGAAGGAGGTCGCGCGCGGCAGCAAAATGGGACGGCTTGAAATTCAAAACACCCGCGCCATCGCTCGACGTCCCTTCACCGAACAGCAGAACGTCTTCGCCCGCAACCATTTTTTCCGCCATGGCGGCGTTGACCCGCGGAACGTCGGCCCGAAGATCCCTGCGAACGAAAATCGTATCCTGAACTTTGGCGAAAGCGCCGAGCAGGGGCCAGCCGGCAACCTCGCTCTTCGCGACGAAGCAAGGCGTCTCCAGGCTGGCGAAGGCGAGAATGTCCGTCCATGAAACATGGTTCGAAACCATCATGCGCGGCTTTTGCCCCGTTTGCTGACCGTCCAACTGAACACGTAGGCCGAGGAGCGCACAGATTGTCCGGGCGAAGAACGGCGGAATTCTGCGGGCGATGGCCCAGTTCCGACGTCGCGCCAAATATTGCAGCGGCACGCCGAAAAGGTAAAAGCCTATCAGCGCGGCGACCAAGAAAAATGCACGACAGTACGGCATAAGGAGCTCGTAAAATGGTGTCATGACAGATTTAGGACTTCGCAAGGCTGCTTCGCCCTCAAGTCAAGATACGGCGCATGATCAAAGCATCCCGCCGCCCGCCTTGGTCCTGCGCGTAATAATTCTTTCGCCTTCCCTCGAGTGAAAATCCGAATTGACGATAGAGCTTCAACGCCGGCTCGTTCGATTCGTCAACTTCGAGAAACAGGTATTTCACGCCGGAAGCCGCAAGCCGGGCAACATGCGTCATCAGAAGGCGTCGTCCCATGCCTTTGCCACGCGCCTGGGGAGAAACGACGACAGTGAGCACTTCCGCCTCGTCCAGCGCCCGGCGCGACAGGATAATACCCGAGAGCCGGTTTCGATCCTCGACGCCATCGCCGAAGCAGGCGGGGTCCCTCAACAAGGCCTCAAACTCTGCAACCGACCAGGAATGCGCAAAGCCGCTCCGATGCAAACCGGAACATTCCTCCGCGTCCTTCAGACGGAGCGTGCGCGGCGTCGCGATGAAACTCGTCGATCGCAGGAAAAACGGCGACTTCATGCGGTCACGACGGGCGATGTTCGATTTGCCGGCGGCTTGACGTCCGGCGCTTTGAGATAGACCGGCCGGATCGGCGCATTATCGGGAACTGCAGCGAGCCCAAGGCGGGCGACGGCCACGATATCCGGAGCGGCGGAAATCTGAACGGGAACAATGTCCGCTCCCGAAGACGCCTCGTCACGCAGCAAGATCGCGCCTGGCCCGGTCGCCCGGACTCTGCTCCCGCCCAACAATCGACAAGCGTCCCGAACCGTCAGGATCCTTGGCGACGTCAGGATTCGGCCAGCGGGCCCATAGGCCGAGAAGTAAACGCGCCCATGCCGGGCGTCGATCGCCGCCGCGACGATGCTGTCCGATTCCTGCGTCAGCAAAGGCGCGGCGAACGCCGCAAGCGTCGACACGCCAACGGTTTCCAGCCCCCGAGCGAGGGCGATCCCTCGCGCGGCCGCAACGCCGATGCGAATGCCGGTAAATGAGCCGGGGCCGACGGTCGCGGCGACACGATCGAGCGAAGCAAACCCGCCATCGACCCCCGCCATGACTCTCTCGATCATCGGCAGGAGTGCCTCAGCGTGGCCCTTCTCCATTGCAAGGGATTCCATCGCGACCGGCTCGCCGGCGTTTTCATCGAGAACGCAAACGGACACGGCAGGCAAGGCAGTGTCGATGGCCAATATCCGCATAAGCTCGCCGCTTGACGCCCCCGCTGAAGGATGACCGAGAACCCTTAAGCCTGTTCGACCGATTTTACCTCGGGCACGAAGTGACAGAGGAGATTCTGAATGCCTCGCTTCAGGGTCGCCGTTGAAGAAGGGCAGCCGGAGCACGCGCCTTTCATGTGGAGGTAAACGACGCCATCCTTGAAGGCCCGAAAGACAATGTCGCCGCCGTCCGCCGCAACGGTCGGTCGAACCCGGGTTTCAAGCAACTCCTTGATCTGATCAACTATCTCGGCATGCTCCGGCGCAAAATATTCGTCTTCCGACGATTCGCCTGACGCCGCATCGCGGGAGAGAATCGGCTCTCCCGACATGAAATGCTCCATGATCGCGCCAAGGATCGCTGGTTTGAGCTGCTGCCACTCACCGGAGGATTTGGTGACCGAAATGAAATCCGACCCCAGGAAGACGGCGCTTACGCCGCCAATCGCAAAGATCGCGCTCGCCAACGGAGACACTTTCGCTTCCGCTGCGCTCACAATATCGCGCGAACCACTCCCGAGAACCTGCTCCCCAGGGAGGAACTTCAACGTAGAGGGATTCGGCGTTGATTCAGTCTGAATGAACATTCATGCCTCCAATATCTTCCGGTTCAAGGCCGGAGACGGAACTTTTCGAAAATAGGCGCTCTGGCGACGGATAGAAAGGGCCAAGCGCCTCCTAAGCCGCTCATCGGATGAAGCCAACGATATCCTTGGCCTTCCCCATGATCGGTTCGGCAATGGCCCGTGCGCGCCGGGATCCCTCGCGCAGGATCGAATCGATATAGGCCGGATCCGCTTCGAGCCGCCGCATCTCGGCTCCGACTGGCCCTAATTTCGCGACCGCTAGATCGACCAACGCCTGTTTGAAGGTCGAAAATTGTGCGCCGCCAAATTGCCGCAGGACGCCTTCCGCGGTCGAACCACTCAATGCCGCGTAAATGCCGACCAAGTTCTCCGCCTCGGGCCTGCCCTTGAAGCCTTCCGTTTCAGTAGGAAGCGGTTCGGCGTCAGTTTTCGCCTTTCGCACCTTTTGCGCGATACCGTCCGCATCGTCAGACAGATTGATGCGTGAAAATTCCGACGGATCCGACTTCGACATCTTTTTCGTGCCGTCGCGCAGGCTCATCACGCGCGCCGCCGGCCCTTGAATCAGCGGTTCCGGCAGAGGAAAAAATCCGCCGGAATAGCCATTGGCGGCAATCGATTCGGAAAAATCATTGTTGAATTTCTGAGCGATATCGCGCGCCAGTTCGATGTGCTGTTTCTGATCCTCGCCGACCGGAACATGCGTCGCCTTGTAGAGAAGGATATCGGCCGCCATCAAGGTCGGATAGGCAAAGAGGCCAATCGAGGCGTTTTCACGATCCTTCCCCGCTTTTTCCTTGAACTGGGTCATGCGGTTCAGCCAGCCGATTCGCGCGACGCAATTGAAAATCCAAGCAAGCTCCGCATGTTCGGCCACCTGGCTCTGATTGAAAATGATGTTTTTTTGCGGATCGACACCGGACGCTAAATAGGCTGCGGCGATCTTGCGGATCGCCTGGCGAAGCTCATTGGGAGCCTGTGGCACGGTGATCGCGTGGAGATCGACGACGCAGAAGAGGCATTCATGCGTCTTCTGCAGGGCGACGAAATTGACGATTGCGCCAAGATAATTGCCAAGATGCAGGTTTCCGGTTGGCTGAATTCCAGAAAAAACGCGTTCGGGAAAAGGTGTCATTGTTTGCCGCACTGAAGGAAAAGCGACCGTCTTATGGCGTCGCCCGATTTCCTTGGCAAGGGCGCCGTCGGCTCCAGCTTTGTTTCAACCTGTTTTTGCGCAATGCCTCACCGCCGCCATCCCCGTCATTTTGGCGCCCTAGCGCAAGACGTCGCTGGACCGTCACAAAATGAACCGGCTCAAATCGACATTCCTCGACAAATCACCGACGCGCTCTTCCACATAGGCGCCATCGACCTTAATGACCTCGCCCGAATGGTCGACTGCAGCAAAGCTGACGTCGTCCAGCACACGCTCCATCACCGTTTGCAGGCGGCGCGCGCCAATATTCTCGACGCTTGCGTTGACCTGGACCGCAATACGAGCGAGCGCTTCGATCGCATCGGGCGAAAATTCAAGCGTCACCCCTTCCGTCGCGAGCAATGCGCGATATTGCTTGGTCAAGCTGGCCTCGGGCTGGGTGAGAATCCGTTTGAAATCCTCTTCATCCAACGACGACAGTTCGACGCGGATCGGTAAGCGTCCCTGCAGCTCCGGCAGAAGATCCGATGGCTTGGCGACGTGAAAGGCGCCGGACGCGATAAAAAGGATGTGATCCGTCTTTACCGCGCCATGTTTGGTCGAAACCGTCGTCCCCTCGATCAGCGGCAGCAAATCGCGCTGGACGCCTTCGCGAGAAACGTCGCCGCTCCGGCCGTCTCGCGCACAGATCTTGTCGATTTCGTCGAGAAAGACGATTCCGTTGTTTTCCACCTCGCGGATCGCCAGGCGGACGATTTCGTCCTGATCCAACAATTTCTCGCTTTCTTCGACCAGCAATGGCGCATAGGCGTCCTTGACGTGCAATCGTTGCTGTTTGGAACGGCTCGACTTTCCAAAAATATCCCCTAGGGATATGGCGCCGATCGAAGCCCCTGGCATATTCGGCAGTTCGAACATCGGCATCGTCGAAGACGAAGGCGAAGAGATCTCGATCTCGATTTCCTTTTCTTCCAGTTCCCCCGCGCGCAATTTGCGACGGAACGCGTCCCGCGTCGCCGAACTGGCGTTTGCGCCGACCAACGCCGTGACGATGCGCTCCTCGGCAGCCAGCTGGGCGCGGGCCTCGACGTCTTTTCGCTTGGTTTCCTTGACGAGGGAAATCCCGACCTCGACAAGATCGCGGACGATCTGTTCCACGTCCCGCCCGACATAGCCGACCTCGGTGAATTTTGTGGCTTCGACCTTGAGGAAAGGCGCGTTGGCCAATCGCGCGAGTCGCCGGGCGATTTCGGTCTTGCCGCAACCGGTCGGTCCGATCATCAGGATATTCTTCGGCAAAACCTCTTCGCGCATGGCGCCTTCGAGCCGAAGCCGCCGCCAGCGATTGCGCAAGGCGATCGCGACGGCGCGTTTGGCCTCCTTTTGCCCGACGATGAAGCGATCGAGTTCGGAAACAATTTCACGAGGGGAAAGATCAGTCATTGCCAAGGCCCTGATGGGTCGCGAGCCGCACATTCACGGCGAGTCGACGCTTTCGACGACTATGTTGGAATTGGTGTAAACACATATGTCCGCCGCGATCTGTAGCGAGCGGCGCGCGATTGTCTCGGCGTCGAGGTCGCCCTCGATCAGAGCCCTGCCAGCAGCCAAGGCATAATTGCCTCCCGATCCAATGCCCATGACCACGCCGCCCGACGCCAACTCCGGCTCAAGGACGTCGCCGGTGCCGGTGAGCACGAGCGCGGTGTTCTTATCCGCGACCAACATCATGGCTTCGAGGCGCCGCAAATAGCGATCTGTTCGCCAATCCTTGGCCAGTTCAACGCAAGCGCGCAGGAGTTGTCCGGAATATTGCTCGAGCTTCGCCTCGAGCCGCTCGCAAAGCGTGAATGCGTCGGCGGTCGCTCCGGCAAAGCCGACGATAACCTGCCCCTTGCCAAGACGGCGCACTTTGCGCGCATTGCCTTTTATGATCGTCTGACCAAGACTAACCTGCCCGTCACCGGCAATGACGGTCTTTCCGCCTTTCCGAACCAGGATGATTGTGGTGGCGTGCATTGAGGGTGCGCCGGATTGTTCGATCATGTCCTAACCTGCCAAACGCGACCCACTGAGGGAGACGGTCCGCATCTATGGCGCGCCGCCGGCTGTTGCAAGTCCTTTACGGTTGATGTGGCGCCGACGCCCGTCTTTTGCTAAGAGCCGGGCGTCAGATGGCGAGACCGGATTGCGACGGGGCGATCCGACAGTCGCCGCAGGAAAAGAAATGACGCGATACGCCGAAATCAAGAGAACGACGAAAGAAACCGATATCCGGGTCCGGGTCGGGCTTGACGGCGCCGGCGTCGCCAAGATCGCGACGGGAATCGGCTTTTTCGACCATATGCTTGAGCAATTGGCGCGTCATTCCCTCATCGATATCGAAATCAGCGCCAAGGGCGACCTCCACATCGATCAGCACCATACGGTGGAAGATGTCGGCATCGCCTTGGGTCAGGCGTTGAAACAGGCTGCGGGCGATTTGCGTGGCATCGTTCGATATGCCGATGTGCATCTGCCGATGGACGAAACGCTCACGCGGGTCGCCGTCGACGTTTCCGGGCGTCCTTATCTCGTGTTCAAGGTTGGCGTTCCCCAAGGGAAAATCGGCGAATTCGATACGGAGCTCGTGCGCGAATTTTTTCAGGCCCTGGCCCAGCACGCCGCAATCACCTTGCATATCGAGACGCTGTATGGCGTGAACAGCCACCATATCGTCGAAACATGCTTCAAAGGCGTGGCTCGCGCTCTTGGCGCGGCGCTGTCGATCGATCCGCGGCAAAAGGGCAGCATCCCATCAACCAAGGGAACGCTTTAGCGTCGGGTAGCGCCGCCATGAGATTTTATGCGGTCTTTTTTCCGGCGGGAGGCTCGTTCAAGACACGATTCGAGAACGCGAAACTCGTGAGGCAAGGCTTCGATTGGGAGGCCTTTCTTATCACGCCGATTTGGGCGGC
>JAJXYV010000271.1 GCA_021780435.1 Pseudomonadota bacterium | reverse complement strand
ACGCCATCGAGGGCGTAAACGTGATTGTACGGGCCGATGTAATAAAGCACGCCATCGACCTCGATAGGCGTCGCCTGCAATCCCTGGGTAATGTCGCCGGGCTGAGCGATCCACTGGACCTTGAGATTCTTCACATTGTCACGGTTGACCTGGTCGAGCGGGCTGTAGCGCCAGGCTGCGCCGGTCCGATGATATTGCGGCCAATCGTTGGGCGAAGCCATGCCCATGTCCTTGACGCTTTCCGCATTGGCTCCGACGGGCGCGACGGTCGCGATCAGCGCGAGGGCAAGCAGATGCAGACGGGCATTCGAGTAAATTGCCATTGAACGTTTCCTTTCTGTTTTTCTATGGTTTGGGCACAGCGTGGCCGGGCTTTGGTCATAGCGGCGCCGTCCTGCGCGAATGCGCAGGCAGGATCGAGCCGCTGTTTCCTTCGATGAACTCAGGACAAATGGTGGACGGATTGCAGTTGGTAGACAGGCGTAGGGAGACCCTCCATTCGCGCCTTCAGCTGAAGGGCGAGATAGAGCGAATAGTGACGCGACTGATGAAGATTGCCGCCATGGAACCACAGCCCCTCCTGCTGTGTCGGCTTCCACATGTTGCGCAGTTCGCCCTCCCACGGGCCCGGGTCCTTGCTCGTCTTCGAGCCGAGACCCCAGACCTTTCCGACCTTGTCGGCGACTTCCTGGGAGATGAGGTCGGCGGCCCAGCCATTCATTGAACTGAAGCCCGTGGCGTAGACGACAAGATCGGCCTGGAGCGCCGAACCATCGGTGAGGATGACCGAGGTTTCCGTCAACCGCTCGACATCGACGCCGCTCTTGAGTTTGATGCGCCCGTCAGCGACGAGATCGCAGGCCCCGACGTCGATATAATAGCCGGAGCCGCGGCGCAGATATTTCATGAACAGGCCTGAGCCATCGTCGCCGAAATCGAGCAAAAAGCCGGCCTTCTCGAGTCGCTTGTAAAAATCGGCGTCACGCTCGCGGATCCGGTCATAAACCGGAACCTGGAACTGATGCATGATCCGGTAAGGAACCGAAGCGAAGGTCAGATCGGCCTTGCGCGTGGTCATTCCCGATGCGACCGCGCGCTCGGAATAAAGATCCCCGAGGCCGATCTCCATCAGCGAATCCGATTTCACGACATGGGTCGACGAGCGCTGGACCATCGTCACGTCGGCGCCGCCTTCCCAAAGTGCGGCGCAAATGTCATGCGCGGAATTATTGCCCCCGATCACGACGACCTTTTTATCGCGATAGGCGTCCGGCCCGGGGTGTTGAGAGCTGTGCTGCTGCTCACCCTTGAAAAGATCCATGCCGGGGAACGTCGGCATGTTCGGCTTGCCTGACATGCCGGTGGCGAGCACCAGTTGCTTAGGCTTCAGGGTCAGTTCCCGACCCTCGCGGCGGACCGTCACGATCCATTCCTGCGCAACCTCGTCAAAGGCGCATTTCACGCATTCGGTCGAGGCCCAGTAATTGATTTCCATCACCTTGGCATACATTTCCAGCCAATCGGCGATCTTGTCCTTCGGTGCGAAAACCGGCCAGTTCGCGGGAAAAGGCAGATAGGGCAGGTGGTCGTACCAGACCGGGTCGTGGAGACACAGCGACTTGTAACGCTTGCGCCACTGATCGCCCGGGCGGCTGTGCTTGTCGATGACAATGGTCGGCACATCCAGTTGACGCAGCCGAGCCGCCAAAGCTATCCCGCCCTGGCCGCCGCCGACGATCAGGCAATAGGGCTGGCGCGAGAAGCCGAGTTCGGCCTGTTCCTGGGCGCGCTCTTCAGGCCAGGTCTTGCGGTTCGGATCGATGCCGTGCCGCGCGCCGAGCGGACGGCGAAAGCCGGCACGCTCCTCGAAACCCTTCAGCTCCTGCATGGTGGTGAGCAGGGTCCAGATCCGTCCGTCCTTGACGCGGAGGTGACCATAGCCGCGCGCCCGGGCCGTTTCGAATTCGATCCAGCTTTCGATCACATCTCCGGACTCGACCGCCTGCTCGCCGTCGGCGACGCGCCAGCATCCGGGGCGCGCGGCGCTCAGTTGTGCGCGCAGCATCTCTTTGATCTGCTCGCGGCCCTCGAGCGTTTTGATGTTCCAGGTGAACGACACCAGATCGCGCCAGTAGCAATCCGTCTGGAAAAGCTCGAGCGCGGTCGCGATATTTTCCGCGGCCAACGCCTCGTCGAGGCGGTTCAGGACATCGGTCACGATCGCCGTCGCCGACGCTTTATCTCGCATTTGCAAACTCCCTGTCGCCGGCGTCCGGCGCATTTCATTCCTGGGTTCGGCGTCGAGGCCAAACCCGCGAATAGGAAGAGCAAAGCTGGCGCCAGAAGGGAAAAATATAAAATAATAGGTAAAAACAACAAATTACAGCTTTACCGTCAAGCGGTTGCCGTGGCGAAGGCGCCACATGTGTGGCGTGCGAGACGCCTCAGGTTGATAGGGGCCCCGTTCCGTGCCACCATCACCGGTTAACGACAGAAAAAATAAATCGCCCGCCGAAAAATGTTGCGGGTTCTCGGAGGAACGCCATGATGCGCGGCTCGCAAACCGCCCACATTGATGAACTCGTTCGCGCAGCCGCCGAACGCAATTCGCGGCGCGACGCCGTCATTCATGATTCATGGCTGCGCTGCGTGACCGAGCACAAGCTTGATCCGAGCGTGCTGCGCGAGGCTCGGATCCTTCCGCAGGCGCAATTGCGCGAGCATCGCGATGCGATGGACGAATTCCTCCACACGGCGCGCTTCGGCGTCGAAACGCTCTATCGTCAGGTATCCGGCCTGGGCTATGTCCTTCTGCTCACCGACGCCAACGGTGTGACCGTCGATTTCATGGGCGATCCTACGTTCGACAATCATTGCCGCAGGGCGGGGCTATATCTCGGCTCCGATTGGAACGAGACGCACGCCGGCACCTGCGCTGTCGGCACCTGCATCATGACGGGGGATGCGCTGACCGTTCACCAGACGGACCATTTCGACGCCACCCATATTCCTCTCACCTGCACCGCCGCGCCAATCTACGATCCGTCCGGAAATATGGCTGCGGTGCTGGATATTTCCGCGCTGCGATCGCCCGAGCCCAAAGCCAGCCAGTTGCTCGCCCAGCAGCTCGTCGTTTCCTTCGCCAACAAGATCGAGACCGCGAATCTTCTCAACCGTTTCCGCAATGAGTGGATCTTGCGCCTCGCCCACTCCCCCGAATTTGCGGATGTCGATCCAGACGTCGTGATTGCCGTCGACGCCTCCGGTCGGGTCATCGGCGTCAACAATCAGGCGCGCATCCTCCTGAACGAGGAAGCGCCTGCGAGCGATCCGTCGCGGCCGCCGCGGGCGCTTTTCATCTCCGATATTTTCGAATGCACAGTGGATGATTTTCCCTTCTATATTCACTCGCGTCCGAGCGAACAACGCGGACTTCGGCTGCGGCGAAGCGGCAGCACCCTGTTCGGCCGCGCCTTGCCTCCGCCGCCGAAAAAGACGCCGGGCCCCGCCCAGCGTGAGCGGCCTCTGCCGGCGGAATTGGCGGCGCTGGCCGGCGAGGACGACGCGATGCGCAGCGTGCTGTCGCGTGCGGCCAAGCTGGTCAACACCCAAATGGGATTGCTGATCAATGGTGAGACCGGCACAGGCAAGGAGCATCTCACCAAGGCGCTGCACAATGTCAGCCCTCGCGCCGGGAAGCCCTTCATCGCAGTGAATTGCGCCGCGCTTCCCGACGGTCTGATCGAGAGCGAATTGTTCGGCTATGAGGCGGGATCCTTCACCGGGGCCAAGGCGAAGGGCAAGAAGGGGCTTGTGCTCGAAGCCAATGGCGGAACCTTGTTCCTCGATGAAATCGGCGACATGCCGCTGGCCTCGCAGACGCGGCTGTTGCGTGTCCTCGCCGAACGCGAACTCACCCCTGTTGGCGCCACGCGCCCGGTGCCGGTCGACGTCCGGGTAATCGCTGCGACCCATCGTGATCTGGTCGAGTTGATCAAAAGCGGGAAATTTCGCGAGGATCTTTATTTCCGTCTCAGCGGCGCGGTGCTCAGATTGCCGCCGTTGCGCGACCGCCTCGATTTCGATTGGCTGGTCGGCAAAATGCTCGCGGAACGGCGTTCGCAATCCGGCCGCGCGTATACGCTCTCGCCTTCGGCCGAGGCTCGGATGCGGCAATATCCTTGGCCGGGCAATATACGCGAATTGATCAACGCCCTGGATTACGCTTGCGCCATCGCCGAGGGAGATTTGATCCACCTTGACGATCTGCCTGATCGGATCGTCTCGGGCGATCCTCGCGAAAATAAGATCCCTGATTCAGCCGAGGATCTGCTCGCGGATCTGCGCCGAAATCGTTGGAATGTATCACAGGTGGCGCGACTCCGCGGCGTTGACCGCACAACGATCCATCGCCAGATCCGGCGTCATGGACTGATGACGTTCAAGAGCCACTTTTGAGTCTCGAGTCCTGTGGCGCCTGGCGCCACAGGTGTGGCTGGCAACGCCACGTTGACTGCGGCGAGCGATTAGAAAAAATAACGTAATAACAAGTCGCTGTACAATAATGCGCCGTTGGCGCCGCTCTTGCTGAACTTCCTCAACAACAAATTGAGGAAACCTATGCCGCCCAAGGTCGGCGTTATCGCCAATCCGATTTCCGGCCGTGACATCCGGCGCGTCATCGCGAAGGCGAACAGTCTGCAGATTGCGGATCGCGCGAATATTGTCGTCCGCCTCCTCGCAGGTCTCGCTGCATGCGGCGTCGAGGATGTGGTCATGATGCCTGAACGCGGTGGCCTGGCAGGTCATGCGCTGCGGCAGATGGCGCAATCGGCGGTTCGTGGCAATGCGCGATTTCCAAGCGTTTCGTTCATAGAAATGCCGGTTACGGGCACTGCCGCAGATTCAAGAATAGCTGCGAAAGCTATGTCGGCGATGGACGTCGGCGCGATCATCGTTCTTGGCGGCGACGGCACCCATCGCGCGGTCGCCGCCGAATGCGGCGCCACACCGATCGCCGGCGTTTCGACAGGCACCAACAATGCCTTCCCCGAGATTCGCGAGCCGACGATTACGGGTTACGCGACGGGTCTCGTCGCGAGCGGCGCCGTCCCAAAGGAAATCGGCCTGAAGCCCAACAAATGGCTTGAAGTGCGCATCGATGGCGGACCTGCCGAAATTGCGCTGGTCGACGTAGCGCTCGTAAGCCAGCAAAACCTCGGCGCGCGCGCGCTGTGGCGAACCGAGACGTTCCGAGAATTGTATGTTGCGTTCGCCGATCCACAACTCATCGGAATGTCGGCGATCGCCGGCCTGATCGAACCCGTCGGGCGCGACGAGCGGCACGGTTTGATGCTGCGACTGGCTCCGGCGAGTGTAGCGCCGCTCGTCGTGCAGGCGCCGATCGCGCCGGGCCTGGTAGAGCCGATCGGGGTGGAGCAATGGCGGCGGTTGCCGGCCGGCCAACCGATTGCTCCGGACCTCGCTGCGGGATCGATCGCGCTCGACGGTGAGCGCGAACTGACCTTCCACTCGCGGCAGAACGTCTCGATCAGACTGGTCGAGAACGCTTTCGACACCATCGACGTCGCCGCCGTCATGCGTTTTGCCGCGACGAAGGGCCTACTCCGCGAGCGGAACAAAGCCTGCGTCTGAAATAACAAGCTGAAGGAGGAAACCAAAGCATGTCCAACAATCCGTTCCCCTTGTCGAGCGAAGACCTGATGCGGGCCTACCGCACCATGCGCACCATTCGCGATTTCGAGGAAAGACTTCATGTCGAATTCGCCAAAGGCGACATTCCCGGCTTTGTTCACCTCTACGCCGGAGAAGAGGCCTGCGCGACGGGCATCATGATGCATCTCACCGATATTGACCGTATCGCCTCGACCCATCGTGGCCACGGTCATTGCATCGCGAAGGGCGTGGACGTTCATGAGATGATGGCGGAGATCTATGGCAAGGCGACGGGTTCGTGCCGGGGCAAGGGCGGTTCGATGCATATCGCCGATCTGTCCAAAGGCATGATGGGAGCCAACGGCATTCTCGGCGCCGGGGCTCCCCTGATCTGCGGCGCCGCGCTCGCATCGAGATTCCGCGGCGACCGCGGCGTCGGAATCACCTTCTTCGGCGACGGCGCTGCAAATCAGGGTACGGTGCTGGAAAGCATGAACCTCGCGGCGGCGTGGAATCTTCCAGTCATTTTCGTCGTCGAAAACAACGGTTACGCCGAATCGACGTCGGTCGAATATGCGACTGCTGTGGATTCCTATGTCGATCGCGCCTCGGGCTTCGGCATGCCCGGCGTTACGGTGGACGGGATGGATTTCTTCGCCGTCCACGAAGCCGCGGGCGAGATGATTGCGCGCGCGAGAGACGGCGGCGGGCCCGCGTTGCTCGAATGCAATGTGGCGCGTTTCTTCGGTCATTTCGAAGGCGACGCGCAGACCTACAAGGCCAAGGGCGAGAACGACTACAACCGCGAAAATCGCGACTGCCTGAAGATCTTCCGTGATCGCGTCTGCGACGCCGGCGCGGCGACGCGACATGACTTCGCTTTGATCGATCTTGAGGTCGCGTCGCTGATCGACGCGGCCGTCATATCCGCCAAGAACGCGGCGTTGCCTCAAGCGCGCGAACTGCTCACCGACGTTTACGTCGCCTACTGACGCCTCGGACAGACGGAGATAGACATGACCCGTAAGATCAGCTTCAAAACCGCGATCAACGAGGCGCTCGACCTCGAAATGACGCGCGACCCGAGCGTCATAATGCTCGGGGAGGATATCGTCGGCGGCTGCGGCGCGCCCGGTGAGGCCGACGCCTGGGGCGGCGTGCTCGGCGTGACCAAAGGGCTCTATGCAAAGCACGGCAACCGGCTGCTCGACACGCCGCTCTCGGAATCCGCCTATATCGGCGCAGCCATTGGCGCCGCCGCTTGCGGCATGCGCCCGGTCGCGGAGCTGATGTTCATTGATTTCGTGGGTGTCTGTTTCGACCAGATCTTCAATCAGGCGGCGAAGTTCAGATATATGTTCGGTGGCAAGGCCCGGACGCCTGTGGTCATCCGCACGATGGTCGGCGCCGGCTTCCGAGCGGCGGCGCAGCACTCGCAAATGCTCACGCCGCTATTCACCCAGCTTCCGGGTCTCAAGGTCATCTGCCCCTCGAACGCATATGACGCCAAGGGACTCCTGATCCAGGCGATCCGCGACGACGATCCCGTAATCTTCTGCGAACATAAGAACCTTTATTCCGCGGAATGCGATGTTCCGGCGGAATCCTATACAATTCCCTTCGGCGAAGCGAATGTCGTCCGCGAGGGCAAGGACGTGACCATTGTCAGTTATGGGCTGACTGTCCATCGCGCGCTCGACGCGGCGACGACCCTCGCGCAAAAAGACCGTATCGAGGCCGATGTCATCGACCTCCGGACACTTTCGCCAATCGACTGGGACACCGTGCTCGAGAGCGTGGAGAAAACCGGAAGGCTCGTCGTCGTCGATGAGGCCAATCCCCGCTGCTCGATCGCGACCGACGTCGCGGCCTATGTGGCGCAGCACGCCTTCGGCGCCCTCAAGGCGGCTCCGCAGATGGTGACGGCGCCGCATACCCCCGTGCCCTTCTCGCCTTCGTTGGAAGATCTTTACATCCCGACGGCCGATGCGGTCGTCGCCGCGGTCGGCAAGACCATCGCCCGCGCCAAGGCGGCTTGAAGGAGAAGAATATGAATCCGAATATCGTGCCCATCGTCATGCCCAAATGGGGGCTGTCGATGTCGGAAGGAAAGTTGACCGGCTGGCTCAAGCCGGTCGGCGCAGGCGTCGTGGTGGGCGATGAAATTATCGAAGTCGAGACGGACAAGATCGTGAATGTCGTCGAGTCCAGCGCCGCCGGAACATTGCGCCGGATCATCGGGGAAAACGGCAAGGTCTATCCAGTCAAGGCGCTGATCGGCGTCATAGCCCCCGACGACGTGCCCGAAGCGGAGATCGACGCCTTCGTCGCCGATTACGCCACGCCGGCGAGCGAGGACAAGAGTTCCGACGAGGCCGCTCCGCGCTATGAATTCGTCGACACAGCCTTCGGTCGTTTGCGATATGCAAAACGCGGGGAGGGCGACAACGTCATTTTGCTCATCCATGGTTTTGGCGGCGACCTCGACAACTGGCTCTTCAATATCGAAGCGTTATCCGCCGCCGGAACCGTCTATGCACTTGATTTGCCAGGGCATGGCCAATCAGACAAGGTCGTTTCCGAGCCAAGTCTCAACTGGCTTGCGTCTGCTGTCGTCGCGTTCATGGATGCGGTGGGCGTCCAGGCGGCCCATCTGGTCGGTCATTCCATGGGCGGCGCCATCTCCATGCGCGCAGCTCTCGACCAGCCAGCGCGCGTCAAATCATTGACGCTGATCGGTTCGGCTGGTCTGGGCTCGGAGATCAACGGCGACTATATCGAGGGCTTCGTTGGCGCCGCGTCCCGTCGGGAATTGAAACCTCTCTTGGAGCAATTGTTCGACGATCCCGCACTCGTCAATCGTCAACTCGTTGATGATGTCCTCAAATACAAGCGGATCGACGGCGTGGAGGAAGCCCTGCGCGCAGTTGCGGGCGGCCTGTTCCGCGACGGGCGTCAAACGTCTGTGCTTGCAGGGGAGCTGAAGGCTTCGGGAGCGCCCGTGCTCATCGTCTGGGGCGAGAGTGACCGCATCATTCCGGCGGCGCACGCCTCGACCTTGGGCGCCGCCGCGAAAACGGAAGTCCTTCCTGGCGCAGGGCACATGGTCCAGATGGAAAAGGCTGGGCGGGTCAATGAATTGGTGCTCGACCATGTCAGCGATTGAAACGGCGTGAAAACGTGATCGTTGAGCATGCCGGCATTAACCTCGAAGGGCGGATCGCGACGGATTCAACGGCCGATCCGCCCAATGCCGTATCTTGCGCTGTTTTTAGGGCCGCCGCATCGTCGACGGGAAGGAGGCGGTGACCTTTCGTGTCCGCGCCAAGGAAGCCCCGGAAGACCCGGGGCGCCTCGGCGTCAGGCTGCCGGTCAGAACGACGCGGCGGGGGCGCCGACCGAGGCCGGGGAACGGCTCATCAAGGCATTGGCCTCGCCCTTGACGAAATCGCCACGGAACTCGCTTCGATCAGCGAGTTTCGCGACAAGTCCGCAGGCAACATCCGCATCACGACGTCGGAGCACGCGACCCACAGCATCGCCCAGTTGAACGTGGACGCCCGGCGTTACCGGCCGGACCGGCCAGCCGAGTCCGAGCCGCGCAAGAGCCCAGGGCTGAAAGGCGGCCAGACTGAGCGTCTCGACCTGAAAAAACTCGCTCGGCTCAGCTGCGCAGGCCGGGCGCCTCGTGGCCGGTTCGCGCCACATATTCGGTATAGCCGCCGCCAAACTTGTGCACCCCCTCGTCCGTCAACTCCAGCACCCGGTTTGACAGCGCAGCGAGAAAATGTCGGTCATGCGAGACGAACAGCATGGCGCCCTCATAATGCGACAAAGCCGCGATCAGCATTTCCTTGGTTAAAAGGTCCAAATGGTTGGTCGGTTCGTCGAGCACGAGGAAATTCGGCGGATCGTAAAGCATTTTCGCCATCACCAGACGCGCCTTTTCACCGCCGGACAGCACCCTGCATTTCTTCTCGACATCGTCGCCGGAAAAGCCGAAACAGCCGGCCAGGGCGCGCAACGAGCCCTGGCCCGCCTGCGGAAATGAATCCTCCAGTGTTTCGAACACAGTGCGCTCGCCCTCGAGCAATTCCATGGCGTGCTGGGCGAAGTAGGCCATCTTGACGCTGCCGCCCAAGGCGACGGAGCCATGATCCGGTTGTGTCGAACCGACGACCAGCTTCAACAATGTCGATTTGCCGGCGCCGTTGACGCCCATGACGCACCAACGCTCTTTGCGGCGCACCTGAAAGTCCAGCCCCTGGTATATGCGGCGGGGACCATAGCTCTTGTGCACGTTCTTCAGGCTGACCACGTCCTCGCCGGAGCGCGGCGCCGGTGGGAATTCGAACAATATCGTCTGGCGGCGGCGGGGCGGCTCCAGTTTTTCGATCTTCTCCAGCTTCTTCACCCGGCTCTGTACTTGCGCGGCATGGGAGGCGCGCGCCTTGAAGCGTTCGATGAACTTGATTTCCTTGGCGAGCATCGCCTGCTGGCGCTCGAACTGCGCCTGCTGCTGCTTCTCGTTGAGTGCGCGCTGCCGCTCGTAATATTCATAGTCGCCGGAATAAGTCGCCAACGAGCCGCCGTCGATCTCGATGATCTTGCCGACGATGCGGTTCATGAATTCGCGGTCATGCGACGTCATCAGTAGCGCGCCATCATAGTTTTTCAGGAATTCCTCCAGCCAGATCAGGCTCTCCAGGTCGAGATGGTTGCTCGGCTCGTCGAGCAGCATGACGTCGGGGCGCATAATCAGAATGCGGGCCAGCGCCACGCGCATCTTCCAGCCGCCAGACAGCGCGCCGACGTCGCCGTCCATCATCTCCTGTGAGAAGCTCAGTCCCGCCAGAACTTCGCGCGCGCGGCCCTCCAGGGCATAGCCGTCGAGTTCCTCAAAGCGCCCCTGGACCTCGCCGTAGCGCTCGATGATCTCGTCCATCTCATCGAGATTTGCGGGGTCGGCCATGGCGGTCTCCAACGCCCTCAATTCGGCCGCCACCACACTGACCGGGCCGGCGCCGTCCATCACCTCGGACACGGCGCTGCGGCCCGACATTTCGCCGACATCCTGGTTGAAATAGCCGATGCTGACGCCGCGATCATGCGAGACCTGACCCTCGTCGGGCGCCTCCTGTCCGGTGAGCATCCGGAACAAAGTGGTCTTGCCAGCGCCGTTGGGTCCGACGAGGCCGACCTTCTCACCTTTCAGCAGCGCCGCCGACGCCTCGATGAACAGGAGGTGGTTGCCGTTTTGCTTGCTGATGTTCTCGATTCGAATCATGCGTGGGAGCCCGTCGGAGTTCCCGCGTCCTTAAGCCATCTGCCGCGCCGGCGGTAGTGGCGCGGCGATTCCCTGAAGGGGTGTCTGGGCCTAAAAGAATTACGGCCCGGCGGCTCCATAGGATCGGACTGGCGCGCCGGCGCCCCCGTTGACAGCGCGAGCGACGCCACACCACCTGAAGCGCAAAATCCTGGTGGGGGCGTCAGCGTCGCCGGGCGGAATTCATGTGTCAGAGCTGAGAGCTCATCGGACAGCGGGCGACGGCGGATTTTGTGAGGGGGAGGATTTTCGCGATGGCCCTTCCACGGCGCTTCCGTTTTCGGAATGTCTGGAAGCACGCACGGTCGAAATACGTCTTAATTAATTGATTTTAATGGCGCGCC
>JAJXYV010000098.1 GCA_021780435.1 Pseudomonadota bacterium | reverse complement strand
AGCGAGAACCGTTGCAGGATGGCCCGCGCCAACCGCGCCTCGACCTCCGTGTAGACTTGGCCGAGCGCCGCCTTGAAGGGCGAGATCATGTCGCCGATGACATATTCCGGCGCATCGTGGAGAAGGGCGTGCAGCCGCCAGCGCGCGGGCGCGGCCGGATCGATCAGGCCGCAGATCTCTGTCACCAGGACTGAATGCTGCGCCACGGAGAAGATCGCGCCGCCGCGCGTCTGGCCGTTCCAGCGGGCGACGCGGGCGAGGCCGTGGGCGATGTCCTCGATCTCGATGTCGAGCGGCGACGGGTTGAGAATGTCGAGACGGCGGCCCGAGAGCATCCGCTGCCAGGCGCGCGGGGCGTCTTTTGCGGTCATGCCCGCCCCGACTGTTGATCAGCTTGCTGACAGGCTTCGTGACGCCAGCAATCGACGAGATGATCGTTGACCATGCCAACCGCCTGCATGAAGGCATAGACGATGGTGGGGCCGCAGAACTTGAACCCGCGCCCCTTCAGGTCCTTCGCCAGCCTTTCCGAGACCGGCGTCTTCGCCGGAACCTCGTCGAGCGCGCGAAAGGCGTTCACGGTCGGCTTGCCGTCCACGAAATCCCACAGATAAGCGGAAAAGCCCTGACGCGCCTCGATCTCGAGATAGATCCTGGCCGAGGCGACCGCGCCCTCGATCTTGGCGCGGTTGCGGACGATTCCCTGGTCCTGCATCAGGCTTTCGATTTTCGCCGCATTGAAACCGGCCACGCTTTCGGGGTCGAAGCCGGCAAAGGCGCGGCGGAAATTCTCGCGCTTGCGCAGGATGGAAATCCACGACAGCCCGGCCTGGAAACCGTCGAGGACCAGCTTTTCGAACAAGGCGCGGGAATCGAATTCGGGAACGCCCCACTCGTCGTCATGATAGGCGACATAGGCGGCGTCCTGCCCCGGCCAGGGGCAGCGCCGCTTGCCGTCGGGATGGGGAATCGCGATTCGTCGTGGCGCGTTGGTCATCGCAACTGTTTAGCGAATCGGCGCGTTTTCGCCAACGATGGCCGCGGGTGGCGAATATTGCCTTGATATATTCGAATTTGCATATATATGTTGCGACGCAACATGATGGAGCGCCACATGATCTTCGACTGGCCCGAAACCACCCACAAGCTCTCGGCTCAATTGCGCGACCTGCGCAGCGGCAATGGCGTCGTCGACGTGATGAAGGCCTTCGCGGGCATGGCGCAGAATGCGACCAAGCCGGGCGTGCTCGACCCCAAGACCAAGGAGCTCATGGCGGTGGCCATCGGCGTCGCCACCCGTTGCGACGACTGCATCGCCTTCCACGCCAAGGCCGCGGTCAATCTCGGCGCGACCCATGATGAGCTGATGGAGACCCTCGGCCTCGCGATCTATATGGGCGCGGGCCCGTCCGTCATGTACGCCAGCCACGCGGTCCAGGCCTTCAACCAGTTCGCCGCCGCCAAAGCGGCCGCCGAATGATCAGATCAGCCGTAGCCGGGTCTCGCCGCTGACCAGCGCCTGACCCGCCTGCGCCGCTTCCTCGGCGCGGTCGATGCGCAGCAGCGCCAGGCCCTGCGCGCCGGCGCTCGACCCCATGACGCCGATTCGCGTGTCGCCCGCCATGACGATGGCCCCCGGCGGCGGCGCGGCGCCCTCGAGCACCACCTTCAGCACGCGATTGCGCGTGGTTCCGCGATGTTGCATGCGCGCAACCACTTCCTGGCCGACGAAACAGCCCTTCTTGAAATCGACGCCATTGAGCTGGTCCATGTCCGCTTCATGCGGAAAGGCGTCGCCATAGGCGAAATCGACCCCGCCTTCGGGGACGCCAAGCGCGATGCGATGGGCCGCGTAATCGGCAAGCCCGGCGTCGCCGCCGAAGGTCAGCATCTGCGGTTCGATCTTGGCGAGCGGCAGGATCAGGCGCGCGCCGATGTCGGGATGGCGCGAGTCGCGGACGCCTTCGCCCGGCGCCCCGCCGTAGAGCGCGACGACGCCAAGGGCCGCGCTTTGATCCGAAATTTCGACCTTGGCGCGCAGCCTGTATATGGTCAGCCTCTTGACCAGATCAGGAATCATCCCGCGACTGACATCGAGCAGGATCGCATCGCCGGTGTCGGCGTTCCTCTGGACGCTCATCAGGAAATCGAACAGGATCTTGCCCTGCGGCGAAAGCAGCGCCGCCCAGCGCGCCTCGCCCGGCTCCAGGGTCACGACATTTCCCGTGACCAGCCCCTGAAGAAAGCCGCGCGCCTCGGGGCCGCCGACCCTCACCACGCCTCGATCGGTCAAATGAGCCGCTTTCATCGTCTTCCCCATTCCCTTTCCTGGCCGGCTTCGCCGTCCGACCGGCCTGTCCAAATCCCTGGGCGCGATATAATGTCGGCCCAGCACATTACGAACGCATTCATGCAAACTTCGGTCCGAAGCGTGCAAAATTTTCTGGAGCTGCCATGGCGAACCTGACTTTCGACCTCATCCTGCGCGGCGGCGTCGTGGTCAACCAGGACGGAATCGCCCCGCGCGACATCGGGATCAGGGGTGGGACCATCGCCGCGATCGGCGACCTGTCGCTGGCGAGCGCCGGCGAGACGATCGATTGCGCCGGCCTCCATGTCCTGCCAGGCGTGATCGACAGCCAGGTCCATTTCCGCGAGCCGGGTCCAACCCACAAGGAGGATCTCGAAACCGGCTCGCGCGCCGCGGTCCTCGGCGGCGTGACGGCCGTGTTCGAAATGCCCAACACCAATCCCCTGACCACGACGCCCGAGGCCGTGGCGGACAAGGTGTCCCGGGCGACGGCGCGGATGCATTGCGATTTCGCCTTCTGGATCGGCGGGACCCATGACAACGCCCGCCATGTCGCGGAGCTGGAGCGCCTGCCCGGCGCGGCGGGAATCAAGGTCTTCATGGGCTCCTCGACCGGCACCCTCCTGGTCGAGGACGACGAAGGCGTCGCCAAGATCCTGCGCCACGCCCGCCGCCGCGCCGCCTTCCACAGCGAGGACGAATATCGCCTCAACGAACGCAAGGATTTTCGGGTCGCGGGCGATCCGTCGTCGCATCCCGTCTGGCGGGACACCGAGACCGCGCTCAACTGCACCCGTCGGCTCGTTGATATCGCGCGCCGCGAGCGCGCCCGCATCCATGTGCTCCATGTCTCCACCGGCGAGGAGATCGAGCTTCTCGCAGCGCACAAGGATGTCGCGACCGTCGAGGTGACGCCCCACCATCTGACGCTCTCGGCCGACGATTATGCGACGCTCGGGACGAAAATCCAGATGAACCCGCCGGTCCGCGACAAGAGCCATCGCGACAAGATCTGGCGCGGCCTCGACCAGGGCGTGGTGGACGTGCTCGGTTCGGACCACGCGCCGCATACGCTGGAGGAGAAGGCCAAACCCTATCCGGAAAGCCCCTCCGGCATGACCGGCGTGCAGACGCTTACGCCCATCATGCTCGACCACGTCGCCGCCGGGCGCCTCAGCCTGCAGCGTTTCGTGGACCTGACCAGCGCCGGCCCCGCGCGGATCTTCCAGATCGCCTGCAAGGGGCGGATCGCGGTGGGTTATGACGCCGACCTGACGGTGGTCGACCTGAAGCGCAAGGTCACGATCCAGAACGACTGGATCGCCTCGCGCTGCGGCTGGACGCCTTATGACGGCAAGCAGGTGACGGGATGGCCGGTCGGAACCTTCGTCCGCGGGACCTGCGTCATGTGGGAGGGCGAGGTGCTGACGCCTTCGACCGGTAGGCCGGTGCGCTTCCTGGAGGCGCTGTAGCCTTCACTTCTTGTCGTTCGGCGGCTTGCGGCAGACCCTCAGAATTGGGTGCTCGAACTCCCATGTGGTGACTGTGACGCGCTGGCGGAACACGCAATTCGCCTTGCCCGAATGTTCGCCGATGACCGTCATCGGGTGGTATTCGGGATCCCAGCGGTCGCGCAGGAGATAGCCGTTCGGGTCATATTTATATTGGCCCTGCGTCCAGTAGGGCTCGGTGATCGGGCCAGGATCTTCGTCCCAGAAGGCCTGGCCGTCGACGATCCGCATCTTCCCCGAATCGGCGTTTGCGGGAGCGGCGGACACGTTTCCCAGGCCGAGCGCCATGATGGCCGCGATGAATGCTGAACCGAAAAGCCCCAGACGCATGTTGAAATCCCTCCGCGGCTCGCCGCACTCGCATGAGTTGGGCTGAAGCCGAATCTGCATCAAATCCATATTCTTTTGTTTTAACGGCATTTTTGCGAAATCAGGCATTTTGTTTCGTCAGCGCGCCTAGTTAAAACGGCCGAACAATTTCTGAAAAATGTTTCCATTGTCGGGTTCGGGCGGCAGGCGCTGGCTCGGCGCGGCAGCGGGAATGTCCTCAGGCGGGAGGGGCGTGTTGTCGCGGGCCGTCGCGAGGGGCTGTCCGGCCCCGGAAACGACGGTCGGCGCCGAGGGGTTGCTGGTGTCCATATGGGGCGCCGGCTGCATTTGCGGGCCTTGCGCCGGCGGCGAGAACGGCCATAGCGACGCCGCCGGCCCGCCGCCGGTCAAGGTTTCGCTGCGCCAGCCGCCAGTCGGCAGGCCGGCGACCACCATGCCTTTGAGCGCCTCGCGCATGTAGCGCGACCAGATTTCGACCGGAAGATTGGCCCCCGAGGCCTTTTTCGTCGGCGAATTGTCGTCATTGCCGACCCAGACGCCGGTGACGAGCTGGCTCGTATAGCCCACGAACCAGGCGTCGCGGTAATCCTGGCTGGTTCCGGTCTTGCCCGCCGCCTGCCAGCCGGGCAGATCAGCCTTTTTCGCGGTGCCGATGACCAGCGTCTGCTCCAGCATGGAATTCATCATCGCGACATAGGTCGGATCGACCACCCGACCGTTGCTTGACCCCTTGCGGGCATAGAGCAGCTTGCCATCCGCTGTGCGCACCTTGGTGATGATATGGGATTGCACGCCGATGCCGCCATTGGCGAAGGGAACATAGGCGGTCACGAGTTCGAGCGGCGTGACTTCCGAAGTGCCGAGCGCGATCGAGGCGTTGGCCTGCAGGTCCGACGCGATTCCGAGCCGATGCGCGGTCTGCACGATCGCGCGGGGGCCGACCTCCAGGCCGAGCCGCACCGCCACCGTATTGAGCGACATGGCCAGGGCCGTGGTGAGATTGACCGGGCCCATATATTTGTGGCTGGCGTTCTCGGGCTGCCAGCCGCGCACGTTGATCGGGGCGTCGTCGCGGACGGTGTCCGGGGTGAGGCCGTGCTCCAGCGCCGTCAGATAGACGAAGGGCTTGAAGGCCGAGCCGGGCTGGCGATGGGCGGCGACGACGCGGTCGAACTGGCTGTCCTCGTAATCGCGCCCGCCGACAAGAGCGCGGATGGCGCCGGCCGAATCGAGCGACACCAGCGCGCCCTGGGTGACGCCGAACTTGCCGCCCTGCTTGTCGAGCACGTCGTCGAGCGCGCGTCCGGCGGACGCCTGCATCGCCGGATCGATGGTCGAGGTGACGACAATGTCCTCGTCGATCGCGCCGATCGTCTCGTCGAGCACGTCCATCACATAATCGGCGGCGTAATTGAGCGAGGCGCTGTCGCGGCCGCGCACGGCATGGGCGGGATGGGCCAGGGCGTCCTCCGCCTGCGCCTCGGTGATGAAGCCGGACTGGGCCATGGCGGTGACGACCTGATTGGCGCGCTCGATCGCCGCCGATTCGTTATGGTTGGGCGCGAGCTTCGACGGCGCCTTCATCAGGCCGGCGAGCATGGCGGCCTCGGGCAAGGTCACGTCCCTGGCCGAGCGGCCGAAATATTTTTGCGCCGCGGCGTCCACGCCATAGGCGCCCGAGCCGAAATAGACCCGGTTCAGATAGAGTTCGAGAATCTGGTCCTTGGAATATTTGTGTTCCAGCCAAAGCGCGAGGATGGCCTCCTGGATCTTGCGCGAGAAGGTGCGCTCCTGGGTCAGGAACAGATTCTTGGCCAGTTGCTGGGTCAGGGTCGAGCCGCCCTGCATCACGCCACGCCCGGCCAGGTTATTGACCAAAGCGCGCAGGACGCCGACAGGATCGACGCCCCAATGGCTGTAAAAGCGCCGGTCTTCGATGGCGATGAAGGCCTTGGGCAGAAATGGCGGCAGTTCGGAGAGCCGGATCGCCGCCCCGCCGGTGTCGCCGCGATTGGCGAGCAGCGTTCCGTCCCGCCCGAGCACCGCGATATTGGGCGGGCGCTTCGGGATCGCCAGATGCTCGATATGCGGAAGTTGCGAGCCGTAATAGAGGAAGACGCCGCCTCCGCCGATCAGGCCCCAGATCGCCAGCACGAAGCCCCAATAGAACAAACGGCCGAACAGCGAGCGCCGGCGCCGTCTCGGCTCCCTGCGGCGCGAGGGCTTTTCGTCCGCGCCACGGCGCTCCCGGCGCGGCCCGGCGCGACGCTCGGCGACCAGTTCCGGCGCGTCGTCGTCCTCGTCGGAAAATCTGGGCTCGATGCGCTCCTTGAGCGCCTTCCTGCGCGCCATGTCTCGCGATCCGACTTGTCTGGGGCCGCCCTCCGGCGTGAGGGCGGCGGCCGCGATCCTTCGCTGCCGGCGATAGAAAGAATAAATCGGGCGGTTTAAGGGCCGGTTAAGGTTTATCGGCGCGCCACCGCCGGTGAAAAGGCAGGAAAAGCAGCGGCGCGGCGCTTGCGTTGACGGCCAAGGCGCTGCAAAGTTGCGCCCCCGCAAAGGCAGGAACCGGAACGCCGACCCATGAAAGTCACGCTTGAGAGAACGGCTCTGTTAAAGTCGCTCGGTCATGTCCATCGTGTCGTCGAGCGGCGGACGACCATACCGATCCTCTCCAATGTCCTGCTGAGCGCCAGCGGCGGCGGTTTGCAGCTCAAGGCGACCGATCTCGATCTCGAAGTGACCGAGACCACCCCGGCCGACGTCGGCCAGGCGGGCGCCACGACCCTGCCCGCCCATACGCTTTACGAAATCGTGCGCAAGTTGCCTGACGGCGCCCAGGTCTCGCTGGAATCGGGTGAGGACAGCGGCCAGCTCCAGCTGCGTTCGGGCCGCTCGCGCTTCAGCCTCCAGGCCTTGCCGGAAAGCGATTTCCCCGATCTCGCCGCCGGCGAGATGAGCCACAGCTTCAAGCTCAAGGCCAATGAGCTGAAGCGCCTGCTCGACAAGACGCAGTTCGCCATTTCCAGCGAAGAGACCCGCTATTACCTCAACGGCGTCTTCCTCCATGTGACCGAAGCCGACGGCAAGCCCCTGCTGCGCGCCGTGGCCACCGACGGCCACCGCCTCGCCCGGCTGGAAACGCCGGCTCCGGCGGGCGCTGCCGGCATGCCGGGCGTGATCGTGCCGCGCAAGGCGGTGGTCGAGGTGCAGAAGCTGATCGAGGACCCGGAGGCCGAAGTCACGATCGAGCTGTCGCCGGCCAAGATCCGATTTACACTCGGAACGGTGATTCTGACCTCCAAGCTGATCGACGGCTCCTTCCCCGATTACGCCCGGGTCATCCCGACCCAGAACGACAAGCTCCTCACCGTCGAGCGCCGGGACTTTTCGGAGGCGGTGGATCGCGTCTCCACCATTTCCTCGGAGCGCGGACGCGCGGTTAAACTGTCGCTCGACTCCGGCAAGCTGGTGCTCTCGGTCATCAATCCGGATTCCGGCTCGGCGATCGAGGAACTGGAAGTCGATTATGACGCCGGCCCGCTCGAGATCGGCTTCAACGCCCGCTATCTCATGGATATCGCCAGCCAGCTCGACAGCGACACGACCCTGTTCAAGATGAACGATTCCGGCTCGCCGACCATCATCCAGGACCGCGACGGCGCCAGCGCGCTCTATGTGCTCATGCCGATGCGGGTGTGAGCGGGGACGCCAAACCGCGAGGGAATACGCAATTCATCCGCGCCCCGGTCCGCAGTGTTCACGATGAGATCGATTGGTCGAAGGCCTTAGCGCATCGAACCGGATATGGTCGGAACGAACGCGGAGCCGGATAGAAGTCGGCGCCCTCAGCTCTGCTGATTCCGTCGCGTCCAGGCCGGCGGCGCCTGGCGCGTTCGGTCGACGGCTCCCCTGAATCGTCGCGGTCGTCAGTCGCCGCCGAACAGGTCGCGTGTAAAAACCTTTCCCGCGACATCCTTGAGCGCGGGGACGAAGCGGTTGGCAAGGATGAGGTCGCTGCGCGATTTGAAGGCGTCGAGATCGCTGACCACTTCCGAGTGGAAGAAATGCGGCTCATGCAGAGTCGGCTCGTAGACGATGACCTTGATGCCCTTGGCCTTGATCCGCTTCATCACGCCCTGGACCGAGGAGGCGCGGAAATTGTCCGAGCCGGCCTTCATGATCAGCCGGTAGATGCCGACCACCCCGGGATTCCGCTCCACGATCTGTTCGGCGATGAAATCCTTGCGGGTCGTGTTCGAATCGACAATGGCCCGGATCAGGTTCTGCGGCACGTCGCGGTAATTGGCGAGAAGCTGCCTGGTGTCCTTCGGCAGGCAATAGCCGCCATAGCCGAAGGATGGATTGTTGTAATGATTGCCGATGCGTGGATCGAGACAGACGCCGTCGATGATCTGGCGGCTGTCGAGGCCATGGGCGACCGCATAGGTGTCGAGCTCGTTGAAGAACGCGACCCGCATGGCGAGAAAGGTGTTGGCGAAGAGCTTGATCGCCTCGGCCTCCGTCGCGGAGGTGAAGAGCGTCGGAATCTCCTGCCTGAGCGCGCCTTGCTGCAGGAGTTCGGCGAAGAGGCGCGCCCGTTCGCCCTCGCCGCCGATGACGATGCGCGAGGGATGGAGGTTGTCGTGAAGCGCCTTGCCCTCGCGCAGGAATTCCGGCGAGAAGATCAGCCGCCCTGCCGGCAGCCCCGCGCCGGCCTTGGCGGTGAAGCCGACCGGGACGGTCGATTTGATGACCATGACCGCCGTCGGGTTGATCGCCGTTACATTCTCGACGACGGATTCGACCGAGGACGTGTCGAAATAATTGGTTCTGGGATCGTAATCCGTCGGCGTGGCGATGACGACGAAATCGGCGTCATGGAAGGCGTCGGCGGGATCCAGGGTGGCGCGGAGATTCAGCGGCTTTTTGGCGAGATAATCCGCAATGTCGTCGTCGATGACGGTCGAACGCCGCGCATTGATCGCCGCGACACGGTCGGACGATATGTCGAGCAGAACGACCTGATGATTCTGGGCAAGCAGCACCGCGTTCGAAAGGCCGACATAGCCGGCGCCGACGACTGCAATTCTATACATCGAAACCCCATCGCCTGACTGGAAGCCTCAACGCGACGAAAGCCTCGCGGCGCGGCCTGCCGGCGATCACTCGGCGGCGGAAGAGGACTGCGACTGGCCGCCGAAACGCTGGGCGACGTAATCTTCCACGATCTTCTCGAATTCGCTCGCGATGCCGTCGCCACGTAGGGTCTTGACCTTGCGGCCGTCTATGAAGACCGGCGCCGCGGGCGTTTCGCCGGTGCCGGGCAGCGAAATGCCGACATCGGCGTGCTTCGATTCGCCCGGCCCGTTCACGATGCAGCCCATGACCGCGACATTGAGCGCCTCCACCCCCGGATAGACCTTGCGCCATTCCGGCATGCGATCGCGGATCATCGACTGGATGTCGCGCGCCAGTTCCTGGAACACGGTGCTGGTGGTGCGTCCGCAGCCCGGGCAGGCCGCGACGAGCGGCACGAAGGTGCGGAAGCCCATGGTCTGCAGGATTTCCTGCGCGACCTGGACCTCCAGCGTGCGGTCGCCGCCCGGCTCCGGGGTCAGGGAGACGCGGATCGTGTCGCCGATTCCTTCCTGCAAAAGAATGCCCAGCGCCGCCGAAGAGGCGACAATCCCCTTGGAGCCCATGCCGGCCTCGGTCAGGCCAAGATGGAGGGCGTAATCGGACCGGCGCGCCACCATGCGATAGACCGAAATCAGGTCCTGAACCCCGGATACTTTCGCCGACAGGATGATCCGGTCGCGCTTCAGGCCGATCTCCTCGGCGCGCTCCGCCGAGATCAAGGCCGAGCGGACCAGGGCCTCGCGGGTCACGGCGCGGGCGTCGACCGGATGTTTCGCCTTGTGGTTCTCGTCCATCAGCGAAGTGAGCAATTCCTGATCGAGCGAGCCCCAGTTGGCGCCGATGCGCACCGCCTTGTCGTGCCTGATCGCCAGTTCGACGATTTCGCCGAACTGCTTGTCCTTCTTTTCCTTGAAGCCGACATTGCCCGGATTGATGCGGTATTTCGCCAGAGCCTCGGCGCAGGCCGGGTGATCGGCCAGCAATTTATGGCCGATATAGTGGAAATCGCCGACGAGCGGGACATCGATCCTCATGGCGTCGAGCTTTTCGCGGATTTTTGGCACGGCGGCCGCGGCTTCGTCGCGATCAACGGTGATGCGCACCAGTTCCGAGCCCGACTGGGCGAGCGCCGCGACCTGCCGGACCGTGCCTTCGATATCGGCCGTGTCGGTGTTGGTCATGCTCTGCACGACGACCGGCGCGCCGCCGCCGACGACGACCGCGCCTTTGCCCGAGCCGACCCGCACGCCGACGCTGTGGCGGCGCATCAAGGGTTCAGCCGGGATTTCGGTCTCGCTCAGCGGCGGAAACAGGTGTTCGGTCATTTCACAAGCCCATGGTCGGCGAAATTTTGCCCTCTATAACAGAGCTTCTCCCACGGCGCGACTTTTGTGGCGCAAAATCGGTCAGGCGAATTTCGCAGCTGCAATTCTTGCATTGCACATTATAGTCGCCGCGAAGCTCGTTTCCACGCTTCTTCCCTTCTCCGAGCTTCGCGCCAGGGAGCCGCACATGTCGCTTGCCGCCAAAACCGCCGTCGTCACTGGATCCACCTCGGGCATCGGCCTCGCCGTCGCCCGCGCCTTTGCCAAGGAAGGCTGCAACGTCCTGATCAACGGCTTCGGCGAGGCCGACGCCATTGAAAAGGAGCGCAGGTCGATCGAGAAGGATTTCGGCGTCAAGGCGATCTATGACAGCGCCGACATGTCCAAGCCCGAGGAAATTGCGGCGATGGTCGCCCATGCCGAAAAGGACTTCGGCTCGGTCGATATTCTCGTGAACAACGCCGGAATCCAGTTCGTTTCTCCGATCGAAGACTTCCCGGTCGAGAAATGGAACCAGATCATCGCGATCAACCTGTCCTCGGCCTTCCATGGCATGCGGGCCGCCATTCCCGGCATGAAGGCCCGCAAATGGGGCCGCATCATCAACACCGCTTCGGCCCATTCGCTGGTCGCGTCGCCGTTCAAATCCGCCTATGTTTCGGCCAAGCACGGCATCGCCGGCCTGACCAAGACGGCGGCGCTCGAACTCGCCACCTTCGGCGTCACGGTCAATTGCATCTCGCCCGGCTATGTCTGGACGCCGCTGGTCGAAAAGCAGATCCCGGACACGATGAAGGCCCGCAACATGACGCGGGAGCAAGTCATGAACGACGTGCTGCTCGCCGCCCAGCCGACCAAGCAATTCGTCACGGTCGATCAGGTCGCGGCGCTTGCCGTCTTCCTCTCGACCGACGCGGCCTCGCAGATCACCGGCGCCAATATTTCGATGGACGGCGGCTGGACCGCCGCCTGAGTTCGGCGCGGAGAGATCCATGGCCCACACCCACGCCCCGAAGCCGCTGAAAAAGGTCAATCTCGCCCTTCAGGGCGGCGGCGCCCACGGGGCCTTCACCTGGGGCGTCCTCGACTTCCTGCTCGAGGACGGCCGGCTGGACTTCGACGGCGTCAGCGGAACCAGCGCCGGCGCGATGAACGCGGTCAATTTCGCCGAAGGCATGCGCAGGGGCGGGCGCCAGGGCGCCCGCAACCAGCTCGCGCAATTCTGGAAGGCCGCCAGCATTGACGGCGTCCTTCCGGCGCTCCAGCGGAATCTCGTCGAAAGCGTCATCGACTTCTGGAGCGCGACGCCGGCCGCCGCCCTTTTTCAGCAAGGCGCGAATCTCTTCGCTCCGGGCGAAACCAATCCACTGGGCGTCAATCCCCTGCGGAACGCGCTCTCCGGCCTCGTCGATTTCGCGGCCTTGCGCGCAACCGATTCGCTCAAGCTCTTCATCGCCGCGACCAATGTCGAAACCGGCAAGGTGCGGGTGTTCCGACGCCCTGAACTGACCCTCGACATGGTGATGGCCTCAGCCTGCCTGCCGACTCTGTTTCCGGCGGTCGTCATCGACGGCGTCCCTTATTGGGATGGCGGCTATATGGGGAATCCGGCGCTGTTCCCGCTGTTCACCGAAACCGAAACCGCCGACATCGTCCTCGTCCAGATCAATCCGATCGTCCGCAAGGGCGTCCCCACGACCGCCCATGACATCATGGGACGAATCGACGAAATCACCTTCAACGCGCCGTTGTTGCAAGAGTTTCGCGCCATCGACTTCGTCACGCGGCTGATCAGGGCCGGACGTCTGGAAGGCACGCATTACAAGGCTGTCCGCCTGCACGTGATCCAGGCCGAGGACGAGCTCGGCAAATTCGGGGCGGCAAGCAAGATGAACGCCGATTACGGCTTCTTCGAGCAGTTGCGGGAGATCGGCCGCAAGGCGGCGCGGAAATTCCTCGACGCCCATTTCGACAGCCTCGGCGAAAAGGCGACCCTCGACCTCCAGCACGCCCTGAGTTCGGACTCGGCAGCCTGCTGACAGGCCACAGCCGTTCGCCGCAGCCTTGACGCCGGACGTCCGAACGGCCTTAACAATTCCCGATTCCCTTCGCGTCGCATCGAGGGCTTTCCGCCGCCGAGCCAAACATGCCGTCCAATCCGAGATTCCTGCTCAGCATCGATCCCCACGAGCCGCCGCCAGGCCTTGAGGGCGCTGTCGTCGCCATCGGCAATTTCGACGGCGTCCACCGCGGCCATCGCGCGGTGATCGCCCGGGCGCAGGCCCTGGCGCGGCGCTTGCGGCGGCCCTGTGCGGTTCTCACCTTCGACCCGCACCCTGCCGATTTTTTCGGGCGCGACCGCCGAATCTTCCGCCTGACCAGCCTTGAGGCCAAGGCGCATCGCATGGCCGAACTTGGCCTTGACGGCATGTTGGTCCTCACCTTCGACGAAGCCCTTGCGAGCCTCGACGCCGAAGCCTTCCTGCGCGAGATTCTCTTGCGCCGGATCGGCGCCGGCGCCGTCGTCGTCGGCTATGATTTCCATTTCGGCGCGCGGCGCTCCGGCACGCCCGCCTTTCTGCGCGAGGCGGGGCCGAAATTCGGCCTCCAGGTCGAAATCGTGGACAAGGTGGTCGCCGACGAGGACGGATCGCTCGACGCCGTTTCCTCGACCGCGATCCGCGAGGCATTGCAACGCGGCGACGTCCGCGCCGCCGCGGGGTTGCTCGGCCACGCCTGGTCGCTGACAGGGCTGGTGATCCATGGCGCGAAGCTCGGCCGCCAGCTCGGTTATCCGACCGCCAATCTCGCGGTCGATCCGTCGTGCCAGCTGCGGCATGCGATCTATGCGGTCGAGGTCGCGCTCGACGGCCGCCGGCTGAAGGGCGTGGCAAGTTTTGGCCGGCGCCCGACCGTGGACAACGGCCCGCCGCTGCTGGAGGTCTATATTTTCGGCTTCTCCGGCGACCTCTATGGTCGCGATATCGAGGTCTTCTTCGTCGATTTCCTGCGCGAGGAGCAGAAATTCGATTCCCTGGAGGCCTTGATCGAACAGATCCGCAAAGATGAAGCCGACGCCCGCCGCATCCTGGGCGCCTGACCCTTGCAGCAAGTCGTCCGGACCGCGTTATAGTCGCTTTAATCCGGGTCGGCGCCGATTCGCCGGCCTGATCCGTCAAAAGAGGTAGATCATGAGACTTCTTGGCCTCGCCGTTGCGCTATTCGGCGTCCTTTCCGGCGTCATCGGCTTCGAGCTCTCCAATCCAACCCTCGACCTCCTGACCGCTGCAAGCCTGATCGTCGCCTATTGTTGCTGGCGCAGCGCGCCGCTCTCGCCTTTCCTGAAGATCTTCCTCGCCCTGTTCACGGTCGAAACCATCGTCTTCGGCCTCGCCGACTTCGCCGCGCGTTTCGGGCTTTGGCCCAAGGCCCTGGCCGAGGCGCGAATCCCGCCGACCCTGGCGCTCACGGTGGCCATGTTCGCCATCATCGTCTTCGTCGTCTCCCATATTCCGGTAGTCCGCGCCCTCACCCGGATAGCGGACCGCTTCTTCCTCGCCGAGGATGTAACCAGCACTGGGCTGGGGCGTTTCCGATTCCGAACGCTGGAGCGCAAGCTCGCCACCGGCATGGTCGTCTTTCTTGTCGTGCTGAACCAGGCGCAGGTGGCGATCAACGTGCGGCTGAATTTCTTCAACCGCGACTTCTTCAATGCGATCCAGAATCACGACGGCCCGGAGTTCTGGCGCATGCTGCTCTGGGTCTTCACGCCCTGGGCCTTCATCTACGTCGCCAGCCTGGTCGTCGAATTCGTGGTCAGCTCCTATCTGGTCATCCGCTGGCGGCGCTGGCTGACGCAGTTCTATATTTCCCACTGGCTCAGCCATCACGCCCATTATCGCATGTCGCTCGGCAGCGGGCCGACGGATAACCCCGACCAGCGTATCGCCGAGGACGTGGCCCGCTTCATCGACGGCGGCGGAGAGGGCGGGGCCTTCGGCTATGGCGTCTATAATTATTCGATCATGCTGATCTCGACCCTGTCGTCGCTGGTCTCCTTTTCCCTCCTGTTATGGACCCTTTCGGCCAATTTCACCTTCCCGGGCACCAATTTCGCCCTTCCGGGCCTGCTGTTCTGGGTGGCGTTGATCTATGCGGCGCTTGGGACGCTGATCACCCATTTCATCGGACGGCCGCTGGTGCGGATCATGTTCACGCGGCAAAAGGTCGAGGCGGACTTTCGCTTTGGCCTGGCGCGACTGCGCGAATATAGCGAACAGGTGGCGTTGCTGAATGGCGAGAAGGCCGAAACGGCCTCCTTGCGAGCGAAATTCACCGCGCTGATCGCCAATTACATCGACATGATCAACCAGCGGAAAAAGCTGACCGCCTTCACCGGCTTCTATGGCCAGATCAGCCCGATCATTCCCTATGTTTTCGCGGCGCCCTTCTATTTCGCCAAGAAAATCGAACTCGGCGTCATGACCCAGACCGCACAGGCTTTCGGACAGGTCGAAGGCGCCCTGACCTTTTTCATTTCCTATTACACGTCCCTCGCCGGCTTCCGCGCCGTGCTCGACCGTTTGACGTCCTTCGACGCCACGATCGAGGCTGCACAAACCGCGCGGGGGTTCACGATCCTGTCCGACGCGCCGGCGCCCGCGCTGCGTGACGCGACCGTGGCGCTGCCCAATGGCGCCACGCTGCTTAAAGACGTCAATTTCGCCTTGACGCCGGGGCGGAACCTGCTGGTCACCGGGCCGTCCGGCTCCGGCAAGTCGACCTTGTTTCGCGCCGTGACCGGCGTCTGGCCCTTCGGCTCCGGAACAGCCTCGCTTCCGGCCGCCGGCGCGATGCTGCTCCTGCCGCAAAGGCCCTATCTTCCCATCGGCCCCTTGCGCGACGCCATAACCTATCCCGGCGCATCCGGCGTTCACGACGACAAGGAGATCGCCGCGGCCCTTGTCGACGCGCGGCTGCCGAATCTCGCCGACAAACTGGATATCGCGGATATCTGGTCGCAGCGGCTCTCCGGCGGCGAGCAGCAACGGGTGGCGATCGCCCGCGCTCTTCTGGCGCGGCCGCAATGGCTGCTGCTCGATGAAGCCACCACCGCGCTCGACGAAGACACGGAAGCCGCCATCTACCGGATGCTGGCGGAGCGCTTGCCGCACACCACGGTCGTCTCGATCGGGCATCGCTCGACGCTCGCCGCCTTCCATGACGCGCAAGCCAGGATTCAGGATGGAAGCCTCATCCTGGCGCCGGCGACCTGAGTCTCACCTCGCGGCGAGGAGCGGCGCGCCTGCCGACGCATGCAGCCAAAACAGCACGGCGGCCCAACAGGCCAGACCGACGACAAGGGCGGCGGCGTCGCCGGTCCATCCTGTCGCCGCCGGTCGTCGCGCAGGCGCCCGGCGGGCCACGGACCACCGATCAAAAAGCGCGAAAAGCAGGAAAGAGCCGAACAGCAGCAGCGCAAGCCGATCGCCATTCGCCAGGAGATGCGCGGTCGCCCAGAGAATGATCGCCAGAAGCATGGGGTGGCCGGCCCAATCGCGGAGGCGGGAAGGGATGTAAGCGGCCGCCAGCAACACGAATGCCGGCGCCATGAGCGCAAAGACGAGATGCCGGCTCCAAAGCGGCGGCGTCCAGATCTGAATGTCTGCGGCCGATCCGCGAAAGATCGAGACGCCGAAGACAATCATGACGAGGCCGGCGGCGGCGCAGAGGGAGAAGGCCAGCTTGTAAGGGGCTTCTCCAAGGCGCGCGATCAGGGAACCGCGAAGACCCGGCAATGTCGGAACAAGATGCGCGGCGAAGAACAGAAGGAGTCCCGGGATCAGAAAGGCCATCGCGCTCTCTCCTTTTTAGCCGCCTCCTCACAGCGCTCCAGATGCGCTCTGCCTCACTGCGCCGCCGGAGTGGGCGCAGGAGCCGGGGCTTGCGCGGCGGACGCCGGCTTGGGTCGGGGCCTGGCGGGCTTCTTCGGCTTTTCCTTTCCAGCCGCAACGCCCTCGCCCGCCAGACGCGCCTGGAGGCGATAATCCCGCGCCTCCGTCAGGCGAAGGGCGCAGAAGCCGACCGCCTCTTCGTGATCATAGTCGCGGCAAGCCTGAGCGCGCTCCGCCGAAAAAGCCGCCTGTTCCTTGATCGCCGCTTCGGCCGCGGGCTTGTCCTTCCTGTATTTGCTCAGCAAGATGCGGAAATGGCTGCGCACGGCGTTTTCCATCGCCCCGCGCTCCTTCTCGATCGACTTGATCTGGGTGTCCGAAAAGCCCCCGCCAGACGGTCCCCACAGCCCGGCGGCGTCGATCCGGCAATCCGCTTCGGCAAATGCGCAGGGACCGCCAGGACTCCGGGCCCGAACCGCGCCATTGAGCACGTCGAACTGCAGCGGGCAGGCGGAGGAGTCCAGCTCGAAGCGCCGCACCCCGTCCGGCGTTCCCAGGAGCTTGAGCCTGATCGGCCCATCGGCGCCCATCGAGACCTCGCAGGATTGATTCGGATGCGAAATCTTGTCGCCGATCGCGACAAAGCGGGTCACGACAAGATCGTCTCCAGCTTTCCCGATCTGCAGCGCGCCGCGCAAGCCGAGCAGGCTGAGCGGCTTGTCGACGACATTATCGGCGCCCGGCGGCCTGGCGGCGGTGAAATGCCCGCTGAACGCCTCGTCCCGCTTGGGAGCCGATGCGGCGGGCGGGGCAACGCTCTGACCGGCTGGCGTCGGCGCGCCGACGGCGCCCGGCAATTGCATCTGGGCGCGAGCGGGAGCTGCGAACAAGGACAGAAATAAAAGCGAGGCAAGGAAAATCGGGCGCATCGACGGGTCTACTCGGGCGAAACAGGCGCATCTTATCCTCGTCCCGCCGAAGTCCCAACTCGCAAATCCCCCACGAGCCAATGCCCCGATCTCCAAATTCACGCCATTCCCCAGTCGCTACGTCAGCTTGTCGATTTTCGGCGCGCTTGCGCCCATTTCGCTCGAAATGGCCCGCGCGGCGTCCATCACCATCCGGCCGAGGATCGGGATCCGATCCTCCTCGATTCGCGCCATAGGACCGGAAATCGAGACCGAGGCGATGATGTCGCCGGTCTCGTCACGGATCGGGGCGGCGATGCAGCGCAGGCCCACGGCGTGTTCCTCGTCGTCCAAGGCGTAGCCCTGAATCCGGATCTTCTGGAGTTCGGCGCGCAAGGCGGCGGGCGTGGTGATGGTCTTGGGCGTCAGGCGCGGCATGCCGTGGCGATGCAGCGCCTTGGCGACGGCCTTGTCGGAGGCTTGCGAGAAAATGGCCTTGCCGACGGCCGAGCAATGCAGGAGCACGCGCGTGCCGGGGCGTGCGAAAACGCGCATCATCTGGCGGCACTCGACCTGCGCCAGATAGACGGCCTCATCCTGGTCCTCGATCGCGAGATTCACCGTTTCTCCGCTCTCCTCCATCAGCCGGCGCATGTGCGGGCGCGCCAGCGCGGCGAGGTTGCGCGTCTTGATGAAGGCGCAGCCGCTGACGAAGGCCTGGACGCCGACGGTCCAGATGCGCCGGTCATGGCTGAAGCGGACATAGCGCTCCTGTTCCAATGTGAGCAGCAGGCGATGCGCCGTCGACGGCGGCAGGCCGACCTGCTGGGCCAGATCGGTCAGCGTCGCGCCATCGTCGGGCGACTCGGCGATGCGGTTGAGCAGCGACAAGGCGCGCGCCAGCGACTGAACCTGGTCCGAGCCGCCCTTTTCGCCGCCCGACCGCGACTTGGCCGCCGTCGTCTTTCGCGCAATCGCCTGCCGCGCCATGTGCATTACTCCGTTTTTCGCTTTTTCGAAATCGCGCTCTTTCCATGATTTCCGCGCGATTCCGCATATTTTTCCATGATACGGAATTTTTTCGGAAAAATCGCGCCTTTTCGATTGAAATTGAGAGAATGACATTATCTAATAATTTGTTTTTATTGGATATAATCTTCAATATTCCGCATCGTGGAAGCCGTCTCGAAATTTTTTCCAGGCCTGCCATAACGCATCCAATGACAATTTCATGTCCGGGAGAATGTTATGGCCAAGATGACGACGGTCGACGCCGCGGTGCTGGTGATGGAGCGCGAGGGCGTCAATGTCGCCTTCGGCGTGCCGGGCGCGGCGATCAATCCCCTCTATGCGGCTCTGCGCAAGCGCGGCTCGATCCGTCATATTCTCGCCCGCCATGTCGAGGGCGCCTCGCATATGGCCGACGGCTATTCGCGCGCCAAGCCGGGCAATATCGGCGTGTGCATCGGCACCTCCGGCCCGGCCGGCACGGATATGATCACCGGCCTCTACGCGGCGTCCGCCGATTCCATCCCGATCCTGTGCATCACCGGCCAGGCGCCCCGCGCCCGCCTCTACAAGGAAGACTTTCAGGCCGTGGACATCGAGTCGATCGCCAAGTCGCTGACCAAAATGGCGGTCACCGTGCGCGAGCCGGCGCTCGTGCCGCGCGTGTTCCAGCAGGCCTTCCATCTGATGCGCTCGGGGCGTCCCGGCCCGGTGCTGATCGATCTGCCGATCGACGTGCAGATGGCGGAGATCGAATTCGACATCGAAACCTACGAGCCTCTGCCCATCTACAAGCCGGCCGCGACGCTCGCGCAGGCGCGCAAGGCGCTCGCCATGCTGAATGAAGCCGAGCGTCCGCTGATCGTCGCCGGCGGCGGGATCATCAACGCCGACGCCAGCGAGCTTTTGGTCGAGTTCTCCGAACTGACCGGCGTTCCGGTGATCCCGACCCTGATGGGATGGGGCTCGATTCCCGACGACCATCCGCTGATGGCCGGCATGGTCGGCCTGCAAACCAGCCACCGCTATGGCAACGCCACTTTCCTGGAATCCGATTTCGTCTTCGGCATCGGCAACCGCTGGGCCAATCGCCACACCGGCTCGATCGAGGTCTATACAGAGGGCCGGAAATTCATCCATGTCGATATCGAGCCGACCCAGATCGGCCGTGTCTTCGGTCCCGATTACGGCATCGTTTCCGACGCCCGCGCCGCGCTGAAGCTGTTCATCGAGGCCGCCCAGGAGCTGAAGGCGGAAGGCAAGCTGAAGGAGCGCACGGCTTGGGCGGCGCAATGCCTGCATCGCAAGAACAACATGCTGCGCCGCAGCCATTTCGACGCCGTGCCGCTGAAACCCCAGCGCGTCTATCAGGAAATGAACGAGTGTCTTGATCGCGACACCTGCTATGTGTCGACGATCGGCCTGTCGCAGATCGCCGGCGCGCAGTTCCTCCATGTTTACCACCCGCGCAACTGGATCAATTGCGGCCAGGCCGGCCCGCTCGGCTGGACGCTGCCGGCCGCGCTCGGCGTGCGCGCCGCCGACCCGGACCGGAAGATCGTGGCCCTCTCCGGCGACTATGACTTCCAGTTCATGATCGAAGAGCTGGCGGTCGGCGCGCAGCACAAGCTGCCCTATCTCCATATCGTCGTGAACAATTCCTATCTCGGCCTGATCCGCCAGGCGCAGCGCGGCTTCCAGATGGATTTCGAGGTGAGCCTCGCCTTCGAGAACATCAACGCGCACGCCGAAGGCGACGCCGTGCCCGGCTATGGCGTGGACCATGTCGCCGTGGCCGAAGGCCTGGGCTGCAAGGCGATCCGGGTGAAAACCCCGAACGAGTTCAAGGAATCCTTCGCCCGCGCCAAGGAGCTGATGGAGGAGCATCAGGTTCCGGTCGTGCTCGAATTCATCCTCGAGCGGGTGACCAATATTTCCATGGGAACCGAGATCAACGCCGTGAACGAATTCGAGGAAATCCTCTGTCTCGATCCGTCGCTGTCCATCCGCAAGAGCGAGGATTTGCGCTCCGTCGAGGCGCCGGCCAAAAAGGAGGCCGTGGACGCCTTCGCCGACAAGCGCTGAAACCTTTCATCTTTCGCCATTCCCGTCCTTCGGCGCGCGCCGGAGGACCAAGGAGGAAACATGCCGCATTTCGCCGCCAATCTGACCATGCTGTTCACGGAGCTGCCCTTTCTGGAGCGCTTCAAGGCCGCCGCCGACGCCGGCTTCGACGCGGTCGAATTCCTGTTCCCCTATGATTTCGAGAAGAGCGAAGTCGCCGCCGCCCTGCACGACAACGGCCTGAAACTGGTTCTCCACAATCTGCCGGCCGGCGACTGGGGCAAGGGCGAGCGCGGGATCGCCTGCCATCCCGATCGCGTCGCCGAGTTCCGCGCCGGCGTCGACAAGGCGATCGACTACGCCAAGGCGCTCCGCTGTCCGCAGTTGAATTGCCTCTCCGGCATTCTGCCCGCCGGCGTTTCCGGCGCGCAGGCGAAAGCCACGCTGCTGGACAACCTGCGCTACGCCTCGGAAAAGCTTCAGGCGGCGGGGATTGGCCTGCTGCTGGAGCCGGTCAACAGCCGCGACATTCCCGGTTTCTTCGTCGATCGGCCGAGCTTCGGCTTCGCCTTGCTGAGCGAGGCCGGCGTCGGCAACCTCAAGCTGCAGTATGACATCTATCATGCGCAGGTCATGGAGGGCGACATCGCCAATACGATCGAACGCGAATTCGCGCGCATCGGCCATATCCAGATCGCCGACAATCCCGGCCGCAACGAGCCGGGCACAGGCGAACTGAACTATCCCTTCCTGTTCGGGCGCCTCGACGCGCTCGGCTATGCCGGCTGGATCGGCTGCGAATACAAGCCGAAGACCACGGCCGCCGAAGGCCTGTCCTGGTTTGCGCCCTACAAGACGAAGTGACCGCGCGACATCAGCGCAGGAAAAGGTTCCGGAGGATTTCGACATGGCGAATATCGGCTTCATCGGCCTCGGCATCATGGGGCGCCCCATGGCCGGGCATCTCATCGCGGGCGGGCACAAGCTCTATGTGCATAATCGCAGCGCCCCGCCGCAGGAATTGCTCGAAAAGGGGGCGATCGCCTGCGCCAATGGCGCGGACGTGGCGCGCCAGGCCGAGATCATCATCACCATGCTGCCGGACACGCCGGATGTCGCCGGTGTGCTGTTCGGCGAGGGCGGCGTCGCCGAAGGCCTCGAGAAGGGCAAGATCGTCGTCGACATGAGCTCGATCTCGCCGATCGCCACCAAGGAATTCGCCCAGCGCGTCAATGCCCTTGGCTGCGACTATCTCGACGCGCCGGTCTCGGGCGGCGACGTGGGCGCGAGGGCCGCGACCCTGACCATCATGGTCGGCGGGCCTGAAGCGGCCTTCGCCCGGGTCAAGCCGATCTTCGAGCTGATGGGCAAGAACATCACCTTGGTCGGCGGCAATGGCGACGGCCAGACCACCAAGGTCGCCAACCAGATCATCGTCGCCCTGACCATCGAGGCGGTTGGGGAGGCGCTGCTTTTCGCCTCCAAGGCGGGCGCCGACCCCGCGCGCGTGCGCCAGGCGCTCATGGGCGGCTTCGCCAATTCCCGCATTCTCGAAGTGCATGGCGAGCGCATGGTGAAGCGCAATTTCGAGCCGGGCTTCCGCATCGCCCTGCATCAGAAGGACCTCAACCTCGCCCTTCAGGGCGCACGCAGCCTGGGCGTCAGCCTGCCAAACACCGCGACCTGCCAGGAATTGTTCAATGCGGCGACCGCCGCCGGCGGCGGCGCCTGGGATCATTCGGGCATGGTTCGCGTGTTGGAAAAGCTGGCCAATTACGAAATCGGACAAGGCTGAAGCTATAATGGGAGCGGAGCCGGACGCCGGCTCCGCCGCGATGAAAAAAACAGAGCCGCACGGCCATTCGGGGGAGGAGTTTCGCCATGAACGAACGCGCGCTGCTGCGGCGAATGTTCGACGCCGCGGTGGCTGAGGCCGCGCCCGACATCGTCGTGCCCCGGCATTTGCCCAAGCCTCCCCCGGGCCGCACCATCGTCGTCGGCGCCGGCAAGGCGGCGGCCTCGATGGCGCGCGCTGTGGACGCCCATTGGCCGAAGGACAGGCCACTGTCAGGCCTCGTTGTCACGCGCTACGGCTATGGCGTCGGTCGGCTCGACCGCATCGAAGTGGTCGAGGCCGCCCATCCGGTTCCCGACGCCGCTGGAGAGGAGGCCGCGAAGCGGATTCTCGACCTGGTGCGCGGACTCACCCCCGACGATCTCGTCCTGTGCCTGATCTCAGGCGGCGGCTCGGCGCTGCTCTCCCTGCCGGCGCCAGGCGTCACGCTGGCGGACAAGCAGGCGATCAATCGCGCCTTGCTGCGCAGCGGCGCGAATATCGGGGAAATGAACTGCGTGCGGAAGCATCTGTCCGCCATCAAGGCGGGCCGTCTCGCCGCGGCCGCCGCGCCGGCGCAAGTCGTGTCGCTGCTCATTTCCGACGTGCCCGGCGACGATCCCAGCGTCATCGCCTCCGGCCCCACCGTGCCGGACGCGAGCACCCTGGCGCAGGCGCGCGAGGTTCTGGCGCGTTATGGCGTCGAAACGCCCGCCGCCGTCGCGGCCGTTCTGAACGACGAAGGGCGCGAAACGCCCAAGCCCGGCGATCCCGTCTTCGCCAACACCATCGTCCACCTGATCGCCACGCCGCAGGCCTCGCTCGAAGCCGCCGCCAAAGTGGCCAGGGACGCCGGCGTCGCGCCGCTGATTCTCGGCGACGCCCTCGAGGGCGAGGCGCGCGAGGTCGGCCGCGTGATGGGTGGAATGGCGCGTCAGGTCGTCGTCCATGACCAGCCCATTCCGGCGCCCTGCGTGCTGATCTCCGGCGGCGAGACGACCGTGACCATCCGGGGGCAAGGAAGGGGCGGCCGCAATGTCGAGTTCCTCCTGTCGCTGGCCGTCGAACTCGACGGCCTCTCCGGCGTCTTCGCCATCGCCGGCGACACCGACGGCGTCGATGGCGCGGAGGACATAGCCGGCGCCGTCGTCGCGCCCGACACGCTGGCGCGGGCCGAAGCGCTGGGGATCAAGCCCAGGGACAGCCTCGCCGACAACGACGGCCACGGCTTTTTCCAGGCTTTGGGCGATTCCGTCGTCACCGGGCCGACCTTCACCAATGTCAACGACTTCCGCGCTATACTGATTGCCGGGCGCTGACAGCAGGAGCCGCGAAATGATCCAGATGCCGGAACCCGACCGGTCGACCTTGTCCCGCCGCGACGAGATCGTCGCAGCGTTGCGGAGGATCGTTCCCGGCGAGGGCGTCATCGACAGCGAGCGCGAGCGCCGCGCCTTCGAATGCGACGCCCTGACCGCCTATCGCCAGCTTCCCATGGTCGTCGTGCTGCCGGACAATACGCAGCAGGTCGTCGAAGTGCTGCGCTATTGCAAGGCGAATAATGTCAAGGTCGTGCCGCGCGGCGCGGGAACCTCGCTGTCGGGCGGCGCCCTGCCGCTCGCGGACGGCGTCCTGCTCGGTATGGGCAAGTTCAAGCGCATCCTCGAAATCGATGTCGCCAACCGCTGCGCCGTGGTGCAGCCGGGCGTGACCAATCTCGGCGTCACCCATGCGGTGCAGGCCCATGGCCTTTACTACGCGCCCGACCCGTCGAGCCAGATCGCCTGCACCATCGGCGGCAATGTCGCGGAAAATTCCGGCGGCGTGCATTGCCTGAAATATGGCCTGACCACCAATAATGTCATCGGTGTTGAATTCGTCACGATGGATGGCGAGGTCGTGCGGCTCGGCGGCAAGCATTTCGACGCCGGCGATTATGATCTGCTCGGCGTCATGGTCGGCTCCGAGGGCCTGCTCGGCGTCGTCACCGAAGTGACCGTGCGCGTCCTGCCGACGGCGCCAGGCGCCCGCGCTCTGCTGATCGGCTTTTCCGGGATCGAGGGGGCGGCCGATTGCGTCGCCGAGATCATCGGCTCGGGAATCATCCCCGGCGGCATGGAAATGATGGACCGACTGGCGACCGAGGCTGCGGAAGCCTTCGTCCGGGCCGGCTATCCGCTCGACGCCGAGGCTGTGCTGATCGTCGAACTGGACGGCTGCGCGGCCGAAGTCGATCACCTGATCGCGACGATCGAGAAGATCGCCGGCGATCACGGCGCCACCAGCTGCCGCGCCAGCCAGTCGGAGGCGGAAAGGCTTCTGTTCTGGGCGGGCCGCAAGGCCGCCTTTCCGGCGGTGGGCCGCATTTCGCCCGATTATCTGTGCATGGACGGCACGATTCCCCGCAAGGAGATCGGCCGCGTGCTGCTGCGCATGAAGCAGCTCGAGGCGAAATACGGCCTGCGCGTCGCCAATGTCTTTCATGCCGGCGACGGCAATCTGCACCCGCTGATCCTCTATGACGCCAACAAGCCCGGCGAATTGCAAGCGGCCGAGGATTTCGGCGCGGACATTCTCCGCCTTTGCGTCGAGGTGGGCGGCGTGCTCACCGGTGAACACGGCGTGGGCGTGGAAAAACGCGATCTGATGGACGCGATGTTCAACGAGACCGACCTGAACCAGCAGCAGCGCCTGAAATGCTCTTTTGACGAGTCCAGCCTGCTCAATCCTGGCAAGGTCTTTCCGCAGCTCTGCCGCTGCGCGGAGCTCGGCCGCATGCATGTCCGCGCCGGACAATTGCGCTTCCCTGACCTTCCCCGCTTCTGACGGAAGAAAAAATGACCTCCCTCAGTCCGTCCGATGAGAAACAACTGGCCGACATGGTCGCCGCGGCAGCGGTGGGAAAACAGACGTTCGAAATTTTCGCGGGCGGCGGCAAGCGCGGCTTCGGGCGCCCCGTCGCGGCGGACCACGCGCTCGATATTTCGGGCATCGCCGGGATCGTCGATTACGAGCCGGCCGAACTGATCCTGACCGCGCGGCCGGGAACGCCGCTCGCCCGGATCGAGGCTGAATTGCGCGGGCGCGGCCAGATGCTCGCTTTCGAGCCGCCGGATTGGCGGGGGCTGCTGGGCGGCGCGAACGCGCCGACCCTGGGCGGCGTTCTCGCCTGCAACATTTCCGGCCCGCGCCGCGTCCGGGCCGGTGCGGCGCGCGATTTCCTGCTCGGCTTTTCCGCAGTCAACGGGCGCGGCGAGATCTTCAAGGCCGGCGGCAAGGTGGTGAAGAACGTCACCGGCTTCGACTTGAGCAAATTGATCGTCGGCTCCTTCGGCACCTTGTCCATCCTGACTGAGGTCACGCTGAAGGTCATGCCGAGGCCGGAGACCGAGCGCACGATCCTGCTTCATGCGCTCGCCGATGAGGTCGCGGTTGGCGCCATGTCGGCCGCCCTGAATGCGCCGCACGAAATCTCCGGCGTCGCGCATCTGCCGGAGGCGGCGGCGCGCCGGTCGAGCCTTTCCGGCGTGGCGGACGGCCTGGGCGCCGTCACGGCGCTGCGCATCGAGGGGCCGGCGCCGTCGGTCGCCTTCCGCGCCGAGGCGATCGAAGCCGCCTTCGGCCGTGGCGCCCAGCTCGAAGGCGACGATTCGGCGGCGTTCTGGCGCGATGTCGGAGAAGTTCGCCCGCTGCTTGCCGACGGCGAGCGCATTGTCTGGCGGCTCTGCCCGACGCCGAGCCTCGCGGCGAAGGCTGTCGAGGCGGTTCGCGCGCGCTTGGTAGCCGCGGAAGCCTTTTACGATTGGGGCGGCGGCCAGGTCTGGCTGAGCCTCGACCCCGCCGAAGCGGGAAGCGACGGCGGGGCGGCGGTCGTGCGTGACGCCATGAAAGCTTGCGGCGGCCATTCGACCCTGATCGTCGCGCGAAAGGAAGTCAGATCCCAGGTCGAGGTGTTCGAACCCGCCGCGCCAGCCCTCACGGCGCTTGCCGCGCGCGTAAAAAGCGGCTTCGACCCCCTCGGGCTTTTCAATCCCGGCCGGATGCGGGAGGGCCGCTGACATGCAGACGAATTTTTCGCCAGCCCAGCTCGCCAATTCCGACATTCAGGTCGCGGACCAGATCCTGCGCGCCTGCGTCCACTGCGGCTTCTGCACCGCGACCTGCCCGACCTATACGCTGCTCGGGGACGAACTCGATTCCCCGCGCGGACGAATCTACCTGATCAAGGACATGCTGGAGAACGACCGTCCGGCGACGGCGGAGGAGGTCAAGCATATCGACCGCTGCCTCTCCTGCCTGTCCTGCATGACGACCTGCCCCTCCGGCGTCCATTACATGCATCTGGTCGATCACGCGCGCCACCATATCGAAACGACTTTTCGCCGGCCTTGGTTCGACCGCATCTATCGGCGCGCGCTCGGCGCCGTTCTGCCGCGCCCGGGCCTGTTCCGGTCGCTCGTCGCGCTCGCCGGCCTCGCCAAGCCCTTCGCCGGCTTTCTGCCGGCAAAACTGCGCGCCGGCTTCGATCTCATCCCCTTCGACATTCCCGAACCTTCGCAGATCGACAAGCCGCAGGTCGTCGTCGCCGAAACCCGCCGGACGCGCCGCGTCGCGCTGATGACCGGCTGCGCGCAAAAGGTCCTGTCGCCGCAGATCAACGAGGCGACCGTGCGCCTGCTCACCCGCCATGGCTGCGAGGTCGTCATCGCGGAAGGCGCCGGCTGCTGCGGCGCGCTCAACCATCATCTCGGCCAGGACGGACACAAACTGGCGCGCGCCAACATTTTGGCCTGGAGCCGAGAGATCGAGACGGGCGGGCTCGACGCCATCGTCATCAACGCCTCGGGCTGCGGGACGACAGTCAAGGATTACGGCTTCATGTTCCGCGACGATCCCGAACTCGCGGACAAGGCGCAAAAAGTCGCGGCGTTGGCTCGCGACGTGACCGAATTGATGAGCGAAATCGGCGTGCAGCGCCGCGCTCATGCGACCGGCCGACGCGTGGCCTATCACAGCGCCTGTTCGCTGCAGCACGGACAGAGGATCCGCAACGAGCCCAGGCAGCTTCTGATGGACGCGGGCTTCACGGTTCTCGACCCGCCTGAGGGCCATCTCTGCTGCGGTTCGGCGGGAACCTACAATCTGCTCGAGCCGGAGCTTGCGACGAGGCTGCGCGACCGCAAGGTCGCCAATATCGAAAGCACCCAACCGGAGATCATCGCGGCCGGCAACATCGGCTGCATCACGCAGATCGCCAAGGGAACGCCGCTGCCCGTCGTGCACACGGTCGAATTGCTCGATTGGGCCACAGGCGGCCCGAAACCGCGCAATCTGCCCGCCTGATCGGAAAAGCCGGCGGAGGTTTCGATATGGCTCTCATCCGATTCGATTTCGGAGTCCTGGTCCTCGAGGCGGAGCTGCTCGACACGCCGACCGCCAGGGCCATAGCGGCGGCGCTTCCCTATGAAGCGCGCGCCATGACCTGGGGCGACGAGGTCTATTTCGACGCGCCGGTGCGGCTGGACCGCGAGCGCGACGCGCGCGCCGTGGTGACGCCCGGCGAAATCGCCTATTGGCCGGACGGGCCGGGGATCGCCATCGGCTTCGGACCGACGCCGATCAGCCACGGCGGCGAATGCCGCCTCGCCAGCCCCAGCAACATTTTCGCGCGCGCGACGTCAGAGGTCAGGGCGCTTGGCGCCGTGCGGCCCGGCGCCAAGGTCAAGATCAGTCTCGTCGGCTGAGGAGCCGGAGCGGCTCGCCTTTTTCCGCCAGATGGTCAAGCCAGATCGGCGTCAGTATTTGGCGATCACGGGCTCGGCGCCGCCAAAGCGATAGACGAGGCCGAACGAGAACAGCCACGGATCGAATTGCGTGTGCTGGATGACCTTCGCCGGGAATGGTCCATAGCCCGGAATGTTTATCCCATTGGCGTAGGACTCGACATAGGTGAACACCTTCTTGACGTCGAGGCTGACACCCCAGTTGCGGTCGATCATGTTATCGACGCCGCCCTGGATCACAGGCCCGACGGTGCTGCCGACATGGACGTCGTCGAGGAAGGCGTTCCTGTTGCTGAAGGACCAGCCAACCGCCATGCCGCCGCCGATATAGGGACGGATCGGCCCGAAATTGTCGAAATGGTAGAGAGCCGTGAACGGCAGGATCGCCGGCATGATCTGCGCGAGGGTCGTGCCGTTCGCCAGGAGCGGATTGGCGGGATTGAAACCCTTGGTCTTGTCCTTGATATAGAAGGGAATACCGCCCGAAATATCGAAGGAGATGTTGCGGTTGACATAGACGCCGGCCTCGAACCCTATGGTGGCGACATCCGCGAGGGTCGCGCCGACGCCGGCGGGGAAGGTGGTCGTGACGCCCTGCGCTAAGGCTGTGGGGTTCTGACCCCACAGCCGCGACGAACTCGTGTTCAAAGCATAGGTGAAACCGACCTTGACGAAAAACGGCTGGTAGCCGCTGTCGACGACAGGAGCCGGCGGTGGCTCCTTGGCGGTCGGCAGGTCAGCAGCCTGGACGGCGGTGGCGGCGGCGAGAACGCCGAGCGCGCCCGCCAGGGCGGCTGCGCGGCGTTTGAAATTGGATGGCATTTGCTCCTCCCGAAGTTTATACTTAAACTTTCAGAAAAGTTCCCGCACAGTCAGCATCTTGTCAATTCTGGTTTGTGGTCCGCCGTTCGCCCGCGAGGCTGGCGGGCAACAACTGATTCGCGCCTTTATTATTGAAACTATTGGTGTTTAATCAATCTTGCCTCGCCGCAATACAGCGCCGTGCGATAAAATCCGTCGTTCCGTGGCAATAATATCACGTGATTTTTCACGTCATCGGACGGCGGAAGCGCAGCGCGCTTGCGAGCAAAAATCGCCGCGCCTATATGAGGCGCGCTCTTGCAAGCGGGCGCCCCCATCCCAATTTGAACGGAAATCGGGAACCGGGCGAGACAGGCTCCGCCCACTACCGGACCGCTTCGGGGTCCGCGGTTCTGCGAGGAAAGGAACAAAGAATCATGGCTAAAGTCATCGGCATCGATCTCGGCACCACCAATTCCTGCGTCGCCGTGATGGAAGGCTCCACACCCAAGGTCATCGAGAACGCCGAAGGCGCACGCACCACGCCCTCGATCGTGGCCTTCACCGACGACGGCGAGCGTCTCACCGGTCAGCCGGCCAAGCGCCAGGCCGTCACCAATCCGGAAAAGACCTTTTTCGCCATCAAGCGTCTGATCGGTCGCACTTTTGCCGATCCGATGACCCAGAAGGACATCGGCCTCGTTCCCTACAAGATCGCCAAGGCCGGCAACGGCGACGCCTGGGTCGAAGCCGGCGGCAAGCAATATTCACCCTCGCAGATCTCGGCCTTCATCCTGCAGAAGATGAAGGAAACGGCCGAGGCCTATCTCGGCCAAACGGTCACCCAGGCGGTCATTACCGTCCCGGCTTATTTCAACGACGCCCAGCGCCAGGCCACCAAGGACGCCGGCAAGATCGCCGGTCTTGAAGTGCTGCGCATCATCAACGAGCCCACGGCCGCTGCGCTCGCTTATGGCCTCGACAAGAAGGGCTCCGGCACGATCGCGGTCTACGACCTCGGCGGCGGCACCTTCGACGTCTCGATCCTTGAGATCGGCGACGGCGTCTTCGAGGTGAAGTCGACCAACGGCGACACGTTCCTGGGCGGCGAAGACTTCGACATGCGTCTGGTCGAATATCTCGCGGATGAGTTCAAGAAGGACAACGGCATCGACCTCAAAAAGGACAAGCTGGCTCTCCAGCGCCTGAAGGAAGCCGCCGAAAAGGCCAAGATCGAACTGTCCTCGGCGACCCAGACCGACATCAACCTGCCCTATATCACCGCCGACGCCTCCGGGCCGAAGCACCTGACCCTGAAGCTGACCCGCGCGAAATACGAAGCCCTCGTCGACGATCTGATCCAGCGCACCATCGAGCCCTGCAAGAAGGCGCTCAAGGACGCCGGCCTGTCCGCGGGCGAGATCAACGAAGTGGTTCTGGTCGGCGGCATGACCCGCATGCCGAAGGTTCAGGAGATCGTGAAGCAGTTCTTCGGCAAGGAGCCCCACAAGGGCGTCAACCCGGACGAAGTCGTCGCCATCGGCGCCGCGGTTCAGGCCGGCGTGCTCCAGGGCGACGTCAAGGACGTGCTGTTGCTTGACGTGACCCCGCTGTCGCTGGGCATCGAGACGCTGGGCGGCGTGTTCACCCGCCTGATCGACCGCAACACTACGATCCCGACCAAGAAGAGCCAGGTTTTCTCGACCGCCGAGGATTCCCAGACCGCGGTCACGATCCGCGTCTTCCAGGGCGAACGCGAAATGGCGGCGGACAATAAGCTGCTTGGCCAGTTTGATCTCGTCGGCATCCCGCCGGCGCCGCGCGGCATGCCGCAGATCGAGGTGACCTTCGACATCGACGCCAACGGCATCGTCTCGGTCACCGCCAAGGATAAGGCGACGAGCAAGGAGCAGCAGATTCGCATCCAGGCTTCGGGCGGCCTGTCCGAAGCCGACATCGAGAAGATGGTCAAGGACGCGGAGGCCCACGCCGCCGAGGACAAGAAGCGCCGCGAACTGGTCGACGCCCGCAACCAAGGCGAAGCCTTGATCCACTCGGCCGAGAAGTCGCTGAAGGAATTCGGCGACAAGGTCGCAGCCTCGGACAAGAGCGCGATCGAGGCGGCCATCGCCGGCCTCAAGACCGCTCTGGAAGGCGAGGAGGTCGAAGCAATCAACGCCCGGGCCAATGAACTGACCCAGGCCTCGATGAAGCTCGGTGAAGCCATGTACAAGGCGGAGCAGGCCGGCGCCGCGGCGGGCGCTCAAGCCGGCTCGCAAGGCGGCGGCGACGAGGATGTGATCGACGCCGACTTCAAGGAAGTCAAGGACGACAAGAAGGGCGCCTGATCTTCCCGCAGAGACAGCATGAAAGGCCGGGGCGTCAGCGCTCCGGCTTGCTCCTGACTGATCCGCGAACGAAAAAAGGGTTGCTTCGGCGGGAAGTCGCGTCTAGGGCCTGTCAACGTTGCTCGCGCCGGGCGGAAGCGCGCATTCCCATTCACCGACTGAAAGATCCGGATGGCGTCGTCGATGGCCAAACGCTGCTATTATGAAATTCTGGGCGTTTCCCGAACCTGTTCCGAAGGGGAGCTGAAAAGCGCCTTCCGCAAGCAGGCGATGCAACTGCATCCCGATCGCAATCCCGGCGATACGGATGCCGAGCATAAGTTCAAGGAAGTCAACGAAGCCTATCAGGTCCTCTCGGACGAGCAGAAGCGCGCCGCCTATGACCGTTTCGGCCACGCCGCCTTCGAACATGGCGGGGGCGGCGGCGGCGGATTTGGCGGCTTCGGCTCCGGCGAAGGCTTCGCCGCCTCGATGGCCGACATTTTCGACGATTTGTTCGGCGACGTAATGGGTGGGCGCCGGGGACGCTCCGGCGGGCGCGAGCGCGGCGCCGACCTGCGCTACAACATGGAAATCACGCTGGAAGAGGCTTTTCGCGGCAAAACGGCCTCGCTGAAGATCCCCACTTCCGTCACCTGCGACGTCTGCGCCGGTTCGGGCGCCAAGGCCGGCTCCAAGCCCAAAACCTGCCCGACCTGCGGCGGCGCCGGCCGCGTGCGCGCCCAGCAGGGCTTTTTCGCCGTCGAGCGCTCCTGCCCCAATTGCCATGGCCGCGGCGAGGTCATCGACAATCCCTGCCCGAACTGCTCCGGCGCCGGCCGCACCACCCGCGAGCGCTCGCTCTCCGTCAATATTCCGGCCGGCATCGAGGACGGCACGCGCATCCGCCTTTCGGGCGAAGGCGAGGCGGGCCTGCGCGGCGGGCCGTCCGGCGACCTCTATATCTTCCTTTCGGTCAAGCCGCATCCCTTCTTCCAGCGCGAAGGCGCGGATCTTTATTGCCGCGTGCCGATCTCGATGGTTCAGGCGGCGCTGGGCGGCGAAATCAACGTCCACGGCGTCGATGGCGCCGAGATCAAGGTCAAGGTCGAGGAGGGCACGCAGTCGGGCCGCCAGTTCAAGATCAAGGGCAAGGGCATGCCGGTGCTGCGCTCGCGCGATTTCGGCGACCTTTACATCCAGGCCAATGTCGAAACGCCGCAGAACCTGACAAAAAGGCAGAAAGAGCTGCTTGCGGAGTTCGAAAACGAATCCACCAACAAGACTCATCCCGAATCCACTGGCTTTTTTGCCAAAATGAAAGAATTTTTCGACTTGAGTTGACGCAAGGGTCGAGACCTTTCCTTGACGCTTTTGTGATTGTGAGCGAATCTCGCCGCTCGCATCGGTCCCCGGGGGCACAGGCAAAATTGAGCGCATCAAGACGTCCGGCCAAATTGCAGTCCGGTCCGAGGAATATTATTGACCTGCGCCTCGGCGACGAAGCGCGCTTCATTCGGTCCTGGCTGGAAAATCCGCTTCTGGCGGGCGCGATCACGCCCTCGGGGCGCTTTCTCGCCCGCGCCATGGCCCATTGCGTCGACCCGCACGCAAAGGGGCCGATTGTCGAACTCGGACCGGGCACCGGCCCGGTGACCCAGGCGCTGCTGGCGCGCGGAGTCGCACCCGAGCGTCTCGTCCTCGTGGAATACGAGCCGTCGTTCTGCCATCTGCTGGAAAAGAAATTTCCGCATGTGAAGGTCGTGCGCGGCGACGCCTATCGGCTCCACGAAACGCTCGCGGGCGTGCTGGACGAACAGCCCGCGGCGGTCGTTTCGAGCCTTCCGCTGTTGACCAAGCCGGAAACCACACGCCTGTCGCTGCTCCGGCAGGCCTTCGACCTGATGGCGCCGGAAGGCCGTTTCGTGCAGTTCACCTATGGCGTCAAATCGCCGATTCCGACCCATCTCTCCGCCGGACTGCGCTTCAGGACGCAAAGCCTGGCGCCGATCTGGCTCAACCTGCCGCCCGCGCGGATATTCGTTTACAGCCAGGCGGATTGCACGCAGTCCGTCGAGCCCCGTCCCGACGTCTTCGCCAAACTGCTGCGCCAATCGCGCCGCTTAGGCCGTGAAATTCGCGACGAGCTTGAAGAGGCGCGCGCGCGTTTGGCGCCGCACGGCTCCCAGTCGTCCATCGGCGCAAAATCGCGGCGTTCCTGAAATTCGCCTTCGCCTTCACCGGTATTCGTCCTTATAAGCGGGCTTCTCCCGAACGACGGACGCCGCAGATGACCGACACGACCCGCGACAAGCTGATCGTCGCCCTCGACCTCCCTGACGCCACCAAGGCGCGCGCCGCGATTGAACGTCTCGGCGACAGCGTGAAATTCTACAAGATCGGCATGGAGCTGGCCTATGGCGGCGGCTTCGGTCTCGTCGATGAGCTTGCCCGAGCCGGCAAGCAGGTCTTCCTCGATCTCAAGCTCCACGACATCGGCCATACGGTCGAAAAGGCGACGGCGCAGATCGCGCGGCTGGGGGTTCGCTTCCTCACCGTCCACGCTTTCCCGCAGACCCTGGCCGCTGCGGCCCGGGGATCTCAAGGCTCCGACCTGCAGGTGCTCGGCGTGACAGTCATGACGTCTTACGATGATTCGGACCTCGCCACCGCGGGCTATCGGCTCAATGTGCGGGAGCTTGTGGCCTTGCGCGCGCAGCAGGCCAAGGAGGCCGGGATCGCCGGGCTGATCCTTTCGCCGGAGGAACTCGTCGCGACGCGAACGATCGTCGGCCCCGATATGCTGCTGGTCACGCCTGGCGTCAGGCCGGCGGGCGCGGCGCTCGGCGATCAGAAGAGAGTGGCGACTCCGGCCGAGGCCTTGAAACGCGGCGCGGATCACCTCGTCGTCGGCCGGCCGATCCTCGCGGCGCCCGACCCGCGGGAAGCCGCCCTCGCCATCCAGAAGGAAATTGCGGACGCCTGCGCCTGAACACAACGCAGGGCGCCCGCGAAACAAGACGCCGGGCGTACCTCCGGCCCGGCGCTCTGTCCTGAGGACTGGGGGACAGCGCCTGGGACGCGAAAACCTTACTCAGGCAAGGTGACTGTGCGGTGACATTCAGCCGTCAGCTTTGCGACGCGCTCTGCGCTTTTCGGCTCGATCCAACACGCCTTCGTCTTTTGCAGCGCAAGAAAAAGGCCTATAGAGCGGCGGCAAGATTTGGCGACGCGCGGGACCGGGCCTTCCCGCGCTGCCGCGACGATCCGTTTTTGGTCCGGAGACAGCCGAATGGACAAGATGCGCCTCGTCGTGGTCGGCGCCGCCGGACGCATGGGCCAGATGCTGGTGCGGACGATCGCCGAAAGCCAGGACGCGGTCCTTGCCGGCGCCGTCGAGCGTCGCGGCTCCGCGGCGCTGGGCCGCGACGCCGGCGAATTGGCCGGATTGGGCCCGCTCGGCGTCGCGATTTCCGATGATCCGCTGACGACCCTGCTCCAGGCCGATGGCGTGATCGACTTCACGGGTCCGGCTGCAACCGTCGAAATCGCCGCGCTGGCGGCGCAGGCGCGGATCGTCCATGTCGTCGGCACGACCGGCATGCTGGCCGAGGATCTCGCCAAGCTCGAGGCGGCGGCGCGCCACGCCGTGATTGTGCGCTCCGGCAACATGAGCCTCGGCGTCAATCTTCTTGCCGGCCTCGTCGAAAAAGTCGCCCGGACGCTTGGGATCGACTGGGACGTCGAGATTCTCGAAATGCATCACCGCATGAAGGTGGACGCGCCGTCCGGCACCGCGCTCCTGCTCGGCGAGGCTGCGGCGAAAGGGCGCGACATCGCCCTGGCGGATCACAGCGTGCGCTCTCGTGACGGCCATACCGGCGCGCGCAAGCCCGGCGACGTCGGCTTCGCCACCCTGCGCGGCGGCACGGTCGTCGGCGACCACAGCGTCATTTTCGCGGGCGCGGGCGAAAGGATCGAACTGACCCACCGCGCCGAGGATCGCGGGATCTTCGCGCGCGGCGCCCTTCGCGCCGCCCTGTGGGGCCGGGGCCGCAAGCCCGGCCTCTATTCGATGGTCGACGTCCTCGAACTTTGAAGCAGATTGGAACGTCAGGAGAAAAAAGTGTCAGAACGCCTTCTTGTGCTCGTCCGTCATGGCCAGAGCGAATGGAATCTGAAAAATCTGTTCACCGGCTGGAAAGATCCCGACCTGACCGAGCAGGGCGTCAAGGAAGCCATTGACGCAGGCCGCCGGCTCAAGGCCCTGGGACTGACCTTCGACAAGGGCTTCACCTCCGACCTTGTCCGGGCCCAGGACACGATGAAGCTCATGCTCAAGGAACTGGGCCAGGAAGATCTTCCTGTGAGCCGCGATCTCGCCCTCAACGAACGCCACTACGGCGATCTGTGCGGCCTCAACAAGGACGACGCCCGCCAGAAATGGGGCGCGGAGCAGGTTCATCTCTGGCGCCGGTCCTATGACGTGCAGCCGCCCGGCGGCGAGAGCCTGAAGGACACGGTCGCCCGCGTCCTGCCCTATTACAACCAGGAAATCCTGCCGGCCGTCCTGCGCGGTGAGCGCGTCCTGGTCGCCGCCCACGGCAATTCGCTGCGCGCCCTGGTCATGGTGCTCGACCGCCTCACCCCCGAAACAATCCCCTCGATGGAGCTGGCGACCGGCGTGCCGCTGGTCTATCGCCTCAAGGCCGATTCGACCGTCGAATCCAAGCTCGTACTCACGGCCTGACCGGAATTCCGCTCGCGATTTGAAGGGTTTTCGCGCGGTGGCGTTTCCGCGGATCGCGTTGCGATCTCGCGGACGCCGCCCTGGACCGTTCAGACCGCCCGGCGCAAGGTCAGATTGATCCGGCCGGGCGGCTCGAGCAAGGTCGAGGTTCCGGGCGACACGCGGTCCACGCCGTGGAACATCAGCCGCGCCGGACCGCCGAAGACAAGAATATCGCCGGAGTCGAGCCTGACCGTCGCGCTGGGGTCGCGGCGGTTGTCTCCGCCATAACGGAAGCGGCACGAGTCCCCGAGCGACAGCGACAGGATGGGGACGGAAAAATCCGCCTCGTCGCGATCCTGATGCGGCCCCATCCGCGCCGTTTCATCATAATAATTGATCAGACAGGCGTCAGGCTCGATCAGGCATTTGGCGAAATCCCGCCACAGGCCGAGGATACGCTCGGGCATGGCCGGCCAGGGTCGCCCGGTTTCCGGGTGGCAAGGCTGATAGCGATAGCCGGAAACATCCGACACCCAGCCAAGAGCCCCGCAATTGCTCATGCGGACGGAAAATTCCTTGCCCGAACGCGGCATTTTCGGCCGGAACAGCGGCGCTTCACGCAGGATCGCGCGCAGATCGCCCAAAAGCGCTTCCTGCCCCGCCCGATCCAGCGCCGATTTATAAAGGCGAAGGCCGGGCCGCAGCAGGATCATCGGTTCAACCGGCTTTGGCGCCGCCCTTGGCCACGCCGACCTTGGCGGGACGCAGAACCCGCTCGCCAATGGCGAAACCTTCCTCCACGACATGGGCCACCGTTCCCGGCGGCATGCTCTCGTCGTGCGCTTCGAACAGGGCTTCGTGGAAATTCGGATCGAATTTCTGGCCTTTTGGCTCCAGTTTGCGGACGCCGTGGCGCGACAGGCGCGACAGGAAGTCGCGTTCGGTGAGTTCGATGCCCTCGACAAAGGCTTTGAGCGTATTGTCGGCGGCCTCGCGAGTCTCCGGCGGCACATTTTCGAGCGCTCGGCGCAGGTTGTCGGCGAAAGTCAGCATGTCGCGGGCGAAGCTCGCCACGCCATAGGCCTTGGCGTCGGCGACCTCCTTCTCGGTGCGGCGGCGCAGATTTTCCATATCAGCGAGCGTGCGCAGCAGCTTGTCCTTCAGGCTGGCGTTCTCCGCGATCAGCGCCTGGACCGCGGCGGCGTCGCGCTCGGCGTCGCCGGATGCCGGGCCGCCAGCGGCCGTCTCGGACGCCGTATCCTTTTCCGGTTCGGCCTCGTTCTGCGGGGTCTGTTCGTCGATCATTCTCGGTTCCGGATTTGTCATTCTGGCCTGCATATCGGCCCGCCGGCGCTAAAAATCAAGCCAATCCGCGCGCGCCCCGCCGCCGCAGCGGCGCGATCCTGTCAGAACGGGCGCACGATCACCAGGATCACGGCAAGAATTGTCGCCAAAGCCGGCGCTTCATTGGCGACGCGCAGCGTCTTTTCGGCATAGGGCCGTTCGCCGCGGCTCATTTTCCGGGCGACGCCAACAGCCCAGTAATGATAACCCGTCAGCAGCGCGACGATGGTCAGCTTGGCGTGGAGCCAGCCATTCCCCGCAAAGCCGATGTTGAAGGCGAGCGCCAGCCCGAGCAGCCAGACGGCGACGACCGAGGGCGTGAGGATGATCCGGCGCAGGCGCGCGCAGCGCGCGCTCCACAGCGCCTCTTCCGCCGATCCGGGCGGCGTCGCGTGCTGATAGACGAGATAGCGCGGCAAAGCGAACAGGCCGGCGATCCAGAAAAAGGTCGCGATGACATGCGCCGCTTTCACCCAGAGATAAGCCCCGCCCAACCAGCCGATCATGTCCGCCCCCGTCCTTCGCCGGCGGGAAGATAGGCGCCGGCAAGGCTCAAGTCCAGTCAGGCCGTCTTGACCGGTCGCGCCGCGCCGCTGAACACTTCCAGCAGATTGCGACGCACGGCCGCCTGCCGCGCCGGATTGACGACCTTGGCCCCTGTCAGATCGCTGACATAAAATGTGTCCACGGCCTTTTCGCCGAAGGTCACGATATGGGCCGAGGCGATGTTCAGGTTGAGCCTCGACAGGACAAAGGTCAGCTCATAGAGCAGTCCTGGCCGGTCGAGGCCCGAAACTTCGACGACGCTGTACATATGGGACAGGCTGTTGTCGATGACGACGTCGGGCGGCACGCTGAACGTCTCTTCGCGCGACGGAGCCCTGGCGGCCCGCGCGGCGACCGCGTCGCTGAGGCGGATTTCGCCGCGCAGAGCCTGTTCGATGGAACGCGCGATGCGCTGGCCGCGCCGCATTTCGTCGCCGTCCTGGTCGAAGGCGCGCGACACGCAGATCGTGTCAAGCGCGAGGCCGTCGGTGGTCGTGAAGATCTGGGCGTCGACGATATTCGCGCCCGAGGCGGCGCAGGCGCCGGCGATGATCGACAGCAGGCGCGGATGGTCGGGCGCAACGACCGTCAGTTCGGTCACGCCGCGGAAGGAATCCGTCGAGACCTCCGTCGCGAGCGAGTTCATCTGGACCGCGCTCGCGTGGAGCAGTTGCGCGTGCTCGATGCGGTGCGGCAGATCGACCTTGAGCCAGTAGGCCGGGTAATGTCGCGCCGCGTAATCGCCGAATTCGTGGTCGGACCAGGCCGGAAGCTTTTCGCGCAGTTCGGCCTGGGATTTCTGGACCCGGCGCTTGCGATCGACCGAGGAATGGCCGCCCGCGAGCACCAGCTCGGTCTCCCAATAGAGCGTGCGCAGCAACTCGCCCTTCCAGCCGTTCCACACCCCCGGACCAACGGCGCGGATGTCGCTGACGGTAAGGACCAGCAACATTTTCAGCCGCTCGATCGTCTGCACGACCTTCGCGAAGCTCTCGATTGTCCGGCTGTCGCCGAGGTCGCGGCTCTGGGCGATATTGGACATGATCAGGTGATATTCGACCAGCCAGGCGGCGGCTTCGGTTTCCGCGTCGGTGAGGCCGAGGCGCGGGCCGAGCTTGCGGGCGATGTCCGCGCCGACGATCGAATGATCCTCCTTCCGGCCCTTGGCGATGTCGTGCAGCAGGACGGCGACATAAAGCGCGCGCCGATGGCTGATGGTCGGCAGGATCGAACTCACGAGCGGTAGTTCGCCGGTCGTCTGGCCGAGATCGGCCGCCGCGAGCTGGCCGACGGCGCGGATCAGATGCTCGTCCACCGTATAATGATGATACATGTTGAACTGCATCATCGCGACGATGCGGCCGAAATCCGGGATGAAACGGCCGAGCACCCCGGCTTCGTTCATGAGGCGCAGAGCGCGCTCCGAGGATTTCGCCGAGGTCAGGACCTCGAGGAAGAGATGGTTGGCCTCGGGGTCCACCCGCACCGCGCTGTCGATGCGCGGCAGGGATTGGGTCACCAGGCGCAAGGCGTCGGGATGGATCGGCAGTTCGTTACGCGCCGCTACATGGAAGAGCCGGATGAGATTGACCGGATCGCGGTCGAAGACATCGCTCGACGCGACGGTGACCCGGTCGGTTTCGATCGCGAATGGGCCAAGGTCGCGCGGCTTGGCGCGCCGGCGCAATTTGCTGACGAAACGGTCGAAGACGGCGCGCGGTTTGGCCTGGCGTTCTTCGAGCCCGGCGCAAACGATATTGGTCAGATCGCCGACGTTTTTGGCGACCGTGAAATAATGCCGCATGAAACGTTCGACGGCGGAGAGGCCGCCGCGTGGCGCATAGCCGAGCTGCGTCGCGATCTGTCGCTGCAATTCGAAGCTCAGCCGCTCTTCGGCCCGGCCGGTCAGGAAATGCATGAAGCAGCGGACCTTCCAGAGGAAGGTCTCGCAGCGGCGAAACATCCGCAGCTCACGCGCGCTGAACAGGCCAACCCCGACGAGGGCTTCGGCGTCGTGCACGCGATAGGCGTATTTTGCGATCCAAAACAAGGTGTTGAGGTCGCGCAAGCCACCCTTGCCTTCCTTGATGTTGGGCTCGACGAGATAACGCGACGCCCCCGCGCGCTGGACGCGCGCGTCGCGCTCGGCCAGTTTGGCGGCGACGAATTCCGGCGCGGTGTTGCGGACGATCTCCTGATCGAAGCGCGCCAGCAACGTGTCGAGAAGCGAGCGCTCGCCAAGCACGAAGCGGCATTCCAGCAAGGTCGTGCGAATGGTCGTGTCGGCCTTGGCCTGCCGGAGCGATTCCTCGATCGTCCGCGTCGCGTGGCCAACCTTCTGCTTGAGGTCCCAGAGCAGATAAAGAATGGCCTCGACCACGGCTTCCTCGCCGGCCTGGCCGCGGCTGGGCAAGAGGAAGAGCAGGTCGATATCGGAGCCGGGGGCGAGAGCGCCGCGGCCATAGCCGCCGACGGCGACGACGCACAGGCGGCGCGGCTTTTCCGAGGGATGGATAAATTTCACCACGCAGCAGTGAATCGCCCGGATGAGCTCGTCCTCGATGAAAGCGAGATGCGCGCCGCAGGCGAGGCCCGAACCCTTGTTCTCAAGCGCCGCGCGGGCGGTCGCTGCGCCCCGCGCGAGATATTCGGCGAAAATGTCGACCACCGCCTTGCGAAAATCCGGCGTTCCGCCGCCATGCTGCTTGGCGAGCGCGGCGACACTGGCGTCGAGCGCCGCGCGGTCGATCAGGGTCTTCATCGGCAATTCGAGGCGCGGGCCGGTCCATTTCGGCGTCGAAGAATCCCGCGAGGAGAGATTGCCTTGAAGGTTCATCCGACCGCCTCCAGCTGCGCGGCCTTGCGTTCGATCGCATCCCAGATCGTCACGGCGACGTCGGGCCCGCCGGTGCGCTTGATCGCGCGGACGCCCGTCGGCGAGGTGACGTTGATTTCGGTGAGATAGCCGTCGATCACGTCGATCCCGACGAAAACCAGGCCGCGCCTTTTCAGTTCGGGGCCGATGGCCGCACAGATTTCCTGTTCGCGCGGCGACAGCGCGGTCGCCTCGGCCGCGCCGCCGCGCACCATGTTCGAACGGATGTCATTGTCCGCCGGGACGCGATTGACCGCGCCGGCGGGCTCGCCGTCGACCAGGATGATGCGCTTGTCGCCCTTCGCCACGGCGGGCAGGAATTTCTGCACGACCCATTGCTCGCGGAAGCTGGTCGCGAAAAGATCGTAGAGCGAGCCGTAATTGGCGTCCTGCTTCAGCAGGCGGAACACGGCCGCGCCGCCGTGGCCATGCAGCGGCTTCATCACCACCTCGCCATGTTCGGCGCGAAAGGCGTCGATCGCGCCCTTGTCGCGCGTGATCAGGGTCGGCGGCATCAGCTGAGGGAAATTCATCACAAACAATTTTTCCGGCGCGTTGCGCACGGAGGCCGGATCGTTGACCACCAGGGTTCGGCCGCCGACCATTTCGAGCAGATGGGTCGAGGTGATATAGGCCAGATCGAAGGGCGGGTCCTGACGCAGCAAGACGATGTCCATGTCGCGCAAACAAACTTCGCGCGCAGCCCCGAGATCGAAATGATCGCCCTTCACATCGCGCACCCGCAGGTCCTGCGCAAGGGCGACGACGTCCGAACCGCGAAGGGACAGGCGATCCGGCGTATAATAGCAGATCTCGATGTCGCGGGCCTGGGCTTCCAGCAGCAAAGCGAAGGTGGAATCGCCGGCGATATTGATCCGTTCGATGGGATCCATCTGAACGGCGATTTTCCTGAACCTGCTGCTCATCGCCACCTCGACTCCAGCCTTTGTCCGCGAACCCGCCGAAGGATTCGGCGCGGCGGATGTTAACAATATCATTAACGAAATCAAAAAATTCGGTTGTCGTGGATGACGACATTCCGGAACGTGTTGACGGCGTCAGGCAAAGCGAGATCGCCGCTGATCACGTCCGTCTGGAACATGGCGACGATATTCGCCTTTTTCGAGCCGCGCATCTCGTTTCCGACGATTTCGCAAGGACCCAGCCGGTCGCCCTGGGCCGCAAAGCCGACCGCATATTCATTGTCTATCAGGCGATTGGCCTCGACGACCACATTGTTGCGCGCGTCGAAAAAGCCCGCCAGCACGCCGAACCAAGGCGAACCGGTCACGATATTGCCGAGGATGCGCACGTCGCCCTCGCCCTCGACCCCGCAGAGCCAGTTCATGCGCGGGCCGAATTCGGCGTCGGGATGCGACGGGCGGATCTTCGACACCACATTGCCCGAAATCAACGCGCCGGCGCCATTGCCGGGTCCGACATAATTGGTGGCGGATATTCCGGCGCCGCAATCCTCGATGACATTGTTGCGGAATGTGGCGTTGCGGAAGCCGAATTCGGCGTACATCGCTTTTTCATTCAAATTCTTGCAGCGGTTGTCGGCGACGACGACGTCCCAGCCTCCCGTATTGCGCACCGCCGTATAGGCGCAGCGTTCGATGACATTGTTCTCTATCGTCACCGGACCGCATTCGGCGACCCGCACGCCATTGCCGTAAAGCCCGAGCAATCCGGAGCGGCAGTCGATGTCGCGGATCGTGTTGTTGCTGATGCGCGAGCCGTCGTGGCGCTTCGAATTCGTGCTCCAGTGATGCACGCCATTGTCGCCGCAGCGTTCGATCCGGTTGGCGTCGATGGTCACGCCGGCGCAATTATCATCGAGAATGGCCGTGCCCGTGAGGTCGCGGAAGGTCGAGAGGCGGACGCGCCCGCCACAGCGCTTCTGCATGAGGCCAGTCGTCGTATTGCGGACGACGCAATTTTCCATATCGACCTGGGCGACGTCGCTCAGCGTGAGGAGGCCGAAGGCGTTGTCGATCGGACGGCCGGCGCCGTCGAAGGTTACGCCTTCGAAGCTCAGCCTTTGCAGCGCGCCATGATTCGAGATCATCGGCCCGGCATAGCCGAGCTTCAGTGTCGAACCGGCCTTGTTCCCGACCAGATGCGTCCCCTCGGCCAAAAACAGTTGGTAAATCGTCGTTTCGCCGGCCGGCAGGACAAAAGGACGGCCCGCGAGCGCGGCCTCACTCAAGCCTTTGAGCAGATCCGCGGTGGCGGCGCCGACCGGATCGGAATTGGCGCGCGCCAGGCCTTGGTAAAAGGGGATCAGCGCGGCGGCGCGGGCGATGCTGCCCAGCAGCCGCCGGCGGGTTTGCGGAATGTAAAGCATGACCCCGATTGGCGCCTCCTCCGGCGCGCGCCGGTCGCGCCGCTTAAACATTTCCTAGCGGCCGGCCCCTATCATGGCCCGATGAAAGTGGAGAAAGCGGAAACGATGCGCGGAAAAGGCCGTCTGTGCGCGTGCGGGCGCGCGACGGGGCGGAGCGCGTCGCCATGCTGATCATCCTGACCTTCGTCCTCAACGCGGGCCTCAATTTCCTGCTGGGCCTCTGTGTCGCCGCGGTCTTGGGCCCGGCGTCCTATGGCCGCTTTTCCATCGCCCTGATGACCGCCACATTGGCGACCACCCTCGTTTTCGACTGGCTGCGCCTTTCTGCGACCCGCTATTACACCGAACAGGCGCGCTCCGGCGCGCCGGCGCTGCGCGCAAGCCTCAACGCCGGCTATCTCGCGGGATCCTTGATCCTGGCGACCGCGGCGGGCGCGGCCCTACTGCTTGGCCGGGATTTCGGAATGAGCCGGGCCATGGTCGTCGCGACCGTGCTTGCAGCGATCGCCAACGGATTTTTCGAATTCTTCGGCGCCCTGCTGCGGGCGCGGTTCCACAATCTGGGCTATAGCAGCCTCGTCGTTCTGAAGAACGTCCTCGCTTTCGTGGCCATGGTCGGCGCGGGCTATTATTTCCGCGATCCCACGCTCGTCATGGCGATGGCCGCCGCCAGCGCGATGATCGCGACGCTTGCCCTTTGGCGGCAAGCGACCGATCCGCACGCCCGCCTGCCCCAGGCCAGCCGCGCCCAGATTGCCGTCTATCTGCGTTATGGCGCGCCGATCGTCGTCGCCAATATTTTCTATCAGGGCGTGGTGCTCGCCAATCGCAGCTTTGCCGCCGCCCATCTCGATTTCGCGGCGGCGGGAAAATTGTCGCTCGCCACCGACATGACGATTCGCCTGATCCTCGTCGCCGGCGCCGCGCTCGATATTCTGCTGTTCCAGATCGCCGTCCATCGCAAGGCGACAGGCGGCGGGAAGGCGGGCGAGGAACAGGTGGCCCGGAACAGCGCAGTCATTTTCGCCACGCTCGCCCTGCTCTGCCTCGGCTACATGGCTGGCCTGCCGGCCTTCACCGCTCTGGTCGCACCGGCGAAATTCCGTGAGAGTTTCGAGCCGCTCAGCCTGATTCTCGCGCCGGGCGTCACCTTGTTCTGTCTGGGGCAGTTCTGCCTCAATCCGATCGCCCAGCTCGAGAGCCGAACGAGCCTCACGCTCATCGCGGCGGCCACGACGGCCGCCCTTGATCTAGGCCTGATCTGGTTCGGCCCCTTCGCGCCCAATCTTACGGCCTATGCGATCATCCATTCGGCGAGCCTCGCGGTCAGCTTTTTCGTCATGGTCGCGCTCACTTGGCGCTGGCGCGCCCATTGGCCCCGCGCCCGCGACGTCGGGATCGTCTTTCTCGCCGGCGCGGCGGCCAGCGCCGCCATGTGGCCCCTGCGCGGCGTGCAGCCGCCGATCCTCGCCCTCGTCCTCGTCGCCATCGCCGGAACGTCAGTCTTCGGCGGCGTCCTTTACATTTTCGATCTCGGCGGGCTGGTCCGTTCCACGACGGCGCAATTGCTGACTCGACGTAAAATGCGACAGGCGGCGGGCGCCGAGGGCCTGTGCCCTGGAAGACCGCCATGACAAGCCTCGGCGGCGCCATCGCCGTCATCATCGCCACTCGAGGCCGCCCCGCGCTCGTCACGGAAATCGTCGGCGCCCTGGACGAGCAAAGCCGCCGGCCGGACCATATTTTCGTCGTCGGCTGTTCGGACGATGACATTTCGCTCCTGCCCACCGGCCGACCCGACTTGACCGCCGCCGTCGGCCGGACCGGTCTGACCTTGCAACGCAACGACGGCCTCCGCCTCGCCAGCGACGTTTTCGGCGCGCTCGCCTTTTTCGACGATGATTTCTGGCCCTCCCGCTTCTGGCTCGAAAACGCGCTCGCCCTGTTCGACGGCGATCCATCGATCGCCGGCCTGACGGGACAGGTTCTCGCCGACGGAATCAGCGGGCCGGGTCTTTCGCTGGCCGAAGCGCAAACAATCGTGGCGGCGCGTGACGGC
>JAJXYV010000081.1 GCA_021780435.1 Pseudomonadota bacterium | reverse complement strand
GGATCCGCCCGCGACCTCGGGCGAGAACGCCGACGAATGCGGCATGATCGTCGCCGGGCTGGCGGCGGACAAAAAGGTTTTCGTGCTGGCCGACCTGTCGCGCCAAGGCGAGACGCCGCTTGGCTGGGCGAGTCGCGCGGTCGCTGCTTTGCGCGATTTCGCGGCCGATTGCATCGTCGCGGAAGTGAACAATGGCGGCGAGATGATCGAGACGCTCATCCGCCAGGTGGACGCCAGTGTCGCCTTTCGCGCCGTGCGCGCCAGTCGGGGCAAATTTACCCGCGCCGAGCCGGTTGCGGCGCTCTATGAACAGGGCCGGGTGCGCCATTGCGGAACCTTCGCCCGGCTCGAAGACCAGATGTGCCTGATGACGCCGGATTTTGACAGGGCGCGCGCAGGTTTCTCGCCCGACCGGGTGGATGCGCTGGTCTGGGCCGTTTCGGCGCTGGTGTTCGAGCACGAGCAGGGCGCGGCGGTGTTCGAATTCTATCGCAGCATGACGGCTGATCCGAATGGGCGCGACTGAACCTCGTCGCCTCTTGGCAATTCATTGGAGTGTCTTATGACCGAACGCGGCGCGGGCTTGCCTCGCTGGTCCCTTTCGCCTGTCGAAATTTCTGCGCGCTTCGGCGGTGTTGCGGGCGCGGCCGATTGGTTTGGCCCCTCCACGCCGCAGGCGCCCAGTGCGCCGGCGGATGTCGCGGGGCGGCAATGGGATTTTCCCTCGGGCTTTAATCTCAATGTCACGGCGCGCAGCTATGAAGCCTTTTCCTTCGCCGACCTGCGCCTGCTCGCCGACGCCTATGATCTGCTGCGTCTGGTGATCGAGACGCGGAAGGACCAGATCGAGCGGATGACCTGGACCATTCGTCCGAAATCCGGCGCGACGGTCGAGGCGAGCGCGATCGCGCGGGTCGAAAAATTCATGTCGTGCCCGGACGGCGCTCATGACTTTTGCGCCTGGATGCGGATGATCCTCGAGGATTTATTCGTGATCGACGCGCCGGCCTTGTGGTGCGAGCGCGATCGCGCCGGCGCGCTGCTGGCGCTGCATCCCCTCGACGGCGCGACGATCAAGCCGGTGCTCGACGCCTGGGGCCGCACGCCGCGCGCGTTCGCGCAGAACGGCAGGCTCGTCTATCCGGTCGCCTATCAGCAGATTCTCAAAGGGACGCCGGCCGTCAATTATTCCGAGCGCGACCTGCTCTATCGCCCGCGCAATGCCCGCGCCCATCGCGCCTATGGCTATTCGCCGGTCGAACAGGTCATGGCGACGGTCAATATCGGCCTGAAACGGCAGTTGAGTCAGCTCAGCTATTATAGCGAAGGCAATATTCCGGAAAGCCTGATCGGCGTGCCGGACGCCTGGACGCCGGATCAGATCAAGAATTTCCAGGATTATTGGGACCTCTATTTCACCGGCGATTCGGCGCGGCGCCGGCGCGCGAAATTCGTGCCCGGCGGCGTGGCGAAGACCTTCATTCAGACCAAGGAGCCTGAACTCAAGAACGCCTTCGACGAATGGATCGCGCGCGTGGTCTGCTTCGCCTTTTCGATTTCGCCGCAGCCCTTCGTCAACCAGATGAATCGCGCGACCGGCGAGACACAGAAGGAAAGTGCGGACCAGGAAGGTCTGCTGCCGATCCTGAACTGGATCAAGCGCCTGTGCGACCATGTGATCCAGAACCTTTTGGGCGCGACGGAACTGGAATTTTCCTGGCGCCACGAGCCGGTGATCGATCCGACCGTGCAGCGGGAAAATCTTGTCGCCTATGTGAGCGCAGGGATGATGACCCGACGCCGGGCGGCCGAGATCATGGGCGAAACCGTGCCCGACGACCCAATGGCCGATGTGCTGACGGTGACGACGGGGCAGGGGGTGGCGAGGCTAAGCGGGTCGACGCAGAAATCTGGCTGAAAGAGGAGACGCAGGCGCCGGTCCTCTCCCGGATCAGAAACCTGTGCGACAAGGCGATTTTTCAGCTTGGCGCTGGCGGTGTGGAATTTTCCGGGCGTCACGAGCCGGCGATCGACCCGACGGTGCAGCGGGAGAACCTGGTCGCTTGTGTCAGCGCGAAGTCGATGTCAGGCCAGAATTTCTCGCAACGCCGCGACGAGCTTTTCTGTCTGCTCCGCCGTTCCGATGGTGATGCGCAAAAAATCCTCGATGCGCGGCGCGTTGAAATGGCGCACCAGCACGGCGCGCTCGCGCAAGGCGCGCGCCAGTTCCGCGCCTTTCGCGCTTTTGTGGCGGGCGAAAATGAAATTAGCGCTCGAGGGCAGGATTTCGAAGCCGAGTTCTTCCAGGCGTGCGGTCGCATTTTCGCGCTCCGTGACGATCGTCGCAAGGCTCTGCTGGAAATAAGCCTCGTCCTCGACTGAGGCGACGGCGCCGGCGACTGCGAGGCGCCCGAGCGGGTAGGAATTGAAACTGTTCTTGACCCGCGAGAGCGCCTCGATCAGCGAAGGCTGGCCGAGCGAATAGCCGACGCGCAGGCCAGCGAGGGCGCGCGATTTCGAGAAGGTGCGCACCACGAGAAGATTGGGATGCGAGGCGATGAGCGGGACCGCGCTCTCGCCCCCGAAATCGACATAGGCCTCATCCACGACGACGGGAATGTCGGCGTGGTCGGAGAGCATCTGCGCGATCGCGGCGCGCGACAAGGCGACGCCCGTCGGGGCGTTGGGATTGGCGAGCACGATGGCCCCGACGCGGTTTCGGCGATAATCTTCGATGCGCACGCGCATGTCGGCGTCGAGCGGGATTGTCTCAGTGGCGATGTCATAGAGCTGCGCCCAGACCGGATAGAAGCTGTACGTTACATCGGGAAAGAGTAGCGGCTTTTCGTGCTTGAGCAGCGCGATGAACGCGTGCGCGAGCACTTCGTCCGAGCCGTTGCCGACGAAAACATTTTCGGCGCGCAGGCCGTGATAGCGCGCGAGCGTTTCGCGCAAGGCGTCCGATTCCGGCGTGGGATAAAGCCGCAGGGAGTCGTTGGCCGCCTCGCGCATCGCCGCGAGGGCGCGCGGCGAGGGCGGCAGCGGGCTTTCATTGGTGTTGAGCTTGACCAGGCCCTGGATACTCGGCTGCTCGCCGGGCGTGTAGGGGCTCAGAGCTTTCGCCGTCTCGCTCCAGAATTCCATTGTTTGCGCCTTTTCCCGCGCCCGCGGCGGGCGCAGGCCCGTCTTTAGCAAAATTTTCGATCACCTGGCCAGCCCTTCGTCAGGGCTGGCGTAACCCAAGCGAGGAGCGCCGAGCGTGTCGGACCCGTTGCAATTCTTCATACCCCTGCGCAAGGCGGACGCCGCCCGGCGCCTGATCACCGGATATGCGACGGCGGAGTTGCCGGATCGCTCCGGCGAGATCTGCGATTACGCAAGCACCAAGCCTCATTACGAGAAATGGTCGGAGGATTTCGCCAAGGCCTCCGGCGGCAAGAGCTTCGGCAATTTGCGCGCCATGCATGGCAAGGTAGCCGCCGGCAAGATCTCCTCTATCCTGTTCAACGATGCGGAGAAACGCATCGAGATCATGGCGAAGATCGTCGACGACGACGAATGGCGCAAGATCGAGGAGGGCGTCTATACCGGCTTCAGCCAGGGCGGCGACTATGTGAAACGCTGGCCCGACCCGGAAAATTCGGAGCTGACCCGCTACACCGCCCGCCCGACCGAAATTTCGCTGGTCGATCTTCCTTGCCTGGCGGAGGCGAATTTCGAGTTGGTCAAGGCCGACGGCGCCCGCGAGTTCCGAAACTTCGTCCCTTCCGTCGCCAAGGCTCAGGCCGAGAGCGAGCCTCCGACATCGGCGCTGCGGGCCTGGCTCGTCGGCAATGTCGACAGCGATGTCGAGGCCGCCGAGACGATCTCGGCCTTCTTCGCGGCGCTGGAGAGCGACCTCAACGCCGATCCCGCGCATGACGCGCCGCTTACTGCCCTGCTCGCGCGCTTGAAAGCCCACTATGTTCCCGGACTGAAGCCGCAAGCGGAAAAAATGGCGCAGCCCCTCGACGCCCGGTTGGAGAAGCTCGCCGCCGACAACGAGGCAGCGCGCGTTCTGGCGGCGGATATCGAGTCCCGGCTCGCCGCGCTCGGCGCGCGCGTCGGTGCATTGGAGACGACGCCTGCGCAGCCTGTCCTGTTGCCGGGCTTCGCGCCGGTTTCGAAATCGACCGTGCCCGGCCTCGACGATCTTGCCGCGGAACTGGCCCGGCTCTCGCCCGAGCAGGCTTCTCTGGTTCTGATCAAAGCTGCCCAGACCCAGCCCCGGCGCTTCGGCTGAGGCGCTCGGCCGAACGGCGTTTCTTCGTCCCATCCCAACAGAGAAAGCATGTCCATGACTGTACAACAGAACGCGCTGGAGCTGACGCAGGCGATCCGCAAGGCGCAGGCCGCGCCGAGTTTCGATCCGCGTTTCGCCAGCCTCGAAAAATCGACCTTCTCGCAGTCTTCGTCGCCGACCTCAGGCCTGACCTATTATGATCTCGAAGCCGGCGCGAAGCTTCTGTTTCCGGTGCTGACGCCGCTGCGTAATTCGATCCCGCGCGTGTCCGGCAAGGGCGGCGTGCAGGCTGCCTGGCGCGCCATCACCGCGATCAATTCGAACGGCGTCCGCATCGGCGTCTCCGGCGGCAATCGCGGCGCCGTCGCGGCGGTGACGACCAAGGATTTTGTCGCGGCCTACAAGGGCATCGGCATCGAGACCAGCGTCGATTTCGAAGCCCAGTACGCCGGCCAGAATTTCGATGACATCCGCGCGCTCGCTGCGCAGACCGGCCTTGAATCGCTGATGATCGGCGAAGAGGCGATGATCCTCGGCGGCAATACGTCCATGTCGCTTGGCGCGACGGCGACGCCGACCCTCGCCGCCTCGACCAGCGGCGGCGCGCTCGCGACCGGAACCCTGTCGGTGATCTGCGTCGCCCTGACGCTCGACGGGCTGATGAATTCCTCGGTCGTCGCCGGCGTCCAAGCCTCGATCACCCGCACCAACGCGGATGCCTCGGTCGATACGTTTGGCGGCGGCGCCGCTCAGAAATCCGCGAATGCCACGGTCGCCGTCACCGGTCCGTCGGGCAGCGTCACGGCGAGCGTCGCGACGTCTCGAGGTTCCTTCGGCTACGCCTGGTACTGGGGCGCGGCCGGCTCGGAAACGCTGGGCGCCATCACGACCATCAACAGCGTGGCGATTACCGCAAACGCCGCCGGGACCCAGACTGCCGCCTCGCTGCCGAGCGCGGACTGGTCGTCGAATTCGCTCGCCTTCGACGGCCTCCTCACTCAGGCCCTTCTGCCTGGCTCTGGCGCGAACGTCGTTGTGCAGCCGACAGGTTTCGCCGGCGCCGGCACGCCGCTGACCGCCGATGGCTCTGGCGGCGTCGTCGAGATCGAAGCGGTGCTCGAGGCGAACTGGGATCTCTACCGGCTCTCGCCGGACGAAGTCTGGGTCTCGTCGCAGGAAGCGAACAATATTTCCAAGAAGATCCTGGCCGGCGGTGCCTCCGGCGCGCAGCGCTTCATCTTCGACGCCAAGCAGGACGCCATTGGCGGCGGCGTGATGGTGACGACCTACAAGAACAAATATTCGCTCGCCGGCGCCAAGTCGCTCGACATCAAGATCCATCCGAACATGCCGCCCGGCACGATGCTGTTCCTGACCCGGAAGCTGCCCTATCCGCTGGCCAATGTCGGCAATGTCGTCCAGGTCCGCACCCGGCAGGATTATTACCAGATCGAGTGGCCGCTGCGTGCGCGCCGCTATGAATATGGCGTCTATGCCGACCAGGTTCTCCAGCATTTCTTCCCGCCGTCCATGTCTGTCATCACCAATATCGGCAACGGCTGATCGATCGTCGGCGCCGCGTCGAGTCCTGGCGCGGCGCCAGCTTTTTCGAACCCGGAGACACGAGATGAAATACAGGGCGCCCGAGGGCGTGACCGAAATTTTTTTCGCGGGACAAACGATCGCGCCGGATGCGACCGGAGGTTTCGACGCAGCGGAGGAATGGGCCTCCGAGCTCGAGGCCCACGGCTGCGCCGCGATCCCCGAAACAACGGGAGATGACGGCGCAGCGAGCCGTCCGGCGCGCGTGCGAACGCGCTCCGACAAGGTGAATTGACCATGGCGCGGGGCGATCTCATCTCGCTGGCGCAACTCAAGGCGCATCTCGGCGTGCAGTCCACTGGCGACGATATCGTCCTCGCCGGCCTGATCAGCCAGATCAGCCGCTCGATCTGCGCTTATATCAACCGACCTTTCATCTGGCCGCGCGATGTCGTCGACACATTCGACGGCAATGGTCGCGATACGATCCAGTTGCGGCATTGGCCGGTCGTCTCGGTTTCCTCGGTGTCGATCAACGGCATATCCGTTCCGCCGGCCTCGTCGCCAATGGGCGCCGGCTGGCTCCTGGAGCCGGGCGATGCAGAGCCCCCCGGCGCGATGCAGAAAGTCATGATGCGTGGCCAGGCTTTTGCGCGGGGCTGGCAAAATGTCTCGATCGCCTATCGCGCGGGCTATCAGGTCAGCGACGAATCTGTCGCCGTTCCGTCGAATTCGCCTTTCTTTGTGGAAGCGGCGCAGCCCTATGGCGCCTTCGTCTGCGACATGGGCGTCGCTTACGCCGAGGGCTCCGGCCTCACGCTCGTCGCGGCCAATCCGTCCGCCGGGCAATATGCGCTCGACGGTTTCGGCGGCTATGTCTTCTCGGCCCCGGACGCGGGTCGAAGCCTCTTGCTCAGCTACGGCTATGCCCCTTCCGATCTGGCGACGTGCGCGCTGGAATGGGCGGCCGACCGCTACCGTTACCGCGACCGCATCGGCATGACGTCAAAGAGCCTGGGGGGGCAGGAAACGGCGGCCTTCCGCGTCGTCGCCATGCCGGACTTCGTCGCGACGGCGCTGCGCAACTATGCCCGCGTGATAGCGAACTGACCGATGTTCGACCTCAGCACGATGGGTCTCTCGGAGCTCGCCGATCGCCTTGGCGCGCTTCCGGACGGATTGCGAATTGCTCTTGCGGAAAAGGCGGAAAGTATGGCCGCCGCGCTCTATGCGCAGGTCGTCGACGACAATCTGGATGGCGGGCTTCTGAACGCCCGCAGCGGCGCGCTCCGCGCCTCGATTCAGGTGGACGTTCAGGTTCAGGACTCCGGCGTCGACGCCGAGATCTTCTCCAATGGCGATACGCCTTACGCCGCCATTCTGGAATTCGGCGGCAAGACCTCCGCCCATGAAATTCTCCCGGACAAGGCCAGGGCCTTGTCCTTCCTGATGAACGGAAAGCGGGTCTTCGCGCGGCGGATTCAGCACCCTGGCTCCAATTTCGCGCCGCGCTTCTATCTGCGATCTGCGCTCGACGATCAGGTCGACACGATCACGAATGGTTTGCGCGCGGCCGTCGAAGACGTCGCGGCAGGATTGGGTGAATCGTCATGAGCAGTCCCCGCGAGACCATTATGTCGGCGCTTGGCGCGCGGTTGGCGCAAGCCCGGTTTTCACGACCGATCAATGGGCGTGAAACCTGGGCCTTCATCTCCCGTCGCGTCAAATTGTGGAGCGAGGTCGCGATCGCAGACCAGCCGGCGCTTTTCCTCGGCGAACATGGCGAAGGCGTCGCCTATACCGGCGATTCCTCGCCGGGCCGGACGACGCTGAATGTCGATCTCCTGATCTATACATCCGCGGGGCGAGATCCCGACTGCGTGCCGGCAAGCGACCTCAATGTGGCGATCGAGGCGCTTTTTACGGCCCTCGCGCCGGATCAGACGACCGGCCGGCAGACGCTCGGCGGCCTGGTCCAGAATTGCCGGATCGAGGGCCGCGTCATCAAGGATCCCGGCGACCTCGACGGACAGGGCCTGGCGCTCGCCCCTTTGCGCATTCTCATTCCCTAGCGTCGGGCGCCTGCCGGCGCGCAACAGCGGAGAAAAAAATGGCCGATCCATCCGACAGGACGGAAAATCTCGCGTGTGAAATCGAAGCGGCCGTCGACGCCTGGTTCGTGGAGTCCTTCCACAACTCGCCCGTGTCGCGCGCGACTGAAATCTTCAACCATGTCCGCGCCGCGGTCGACGCTCTGCAGGAGCGGCTCGGCGCCATTCTCAAGGAGCGCTGATTCATGTCCAACACAACCTCCGTCGCTTTCGGATCGGGCGTGCTCATCGCCACGCCATCGGGCGCCAATGCGACGCCCGTCCAGTTTGGATCCTTGCAGGACGTCACGCTCGACATCAGCTTCTCCTCGAAGCAATTATTCGGGCAATATCAATTCCCAATCGCGCTCGCGCGGGGGGAAGGCAAGATTTCCGGCAAGGCGAAATTCGCCAATATCGACGGCCCGCTGTTCAACAATTGCTTCTTCGGACAGACATCGAGCGCGGGCCAGAAATTATGGGCCTATAACGAAGGCGGCGCCGTGCCTGCGGCGTCGCCCTATGCCTATGCCACAGCGAATTCGGCGAATTTTGACGCCGATCTCGGCGTTGTCTATGCGGCGAGCGGACTGGCCCTGACCAAAGTGGCCTCCGCGCCCGCCGTAGGCCAATACAGCGTTTCGGCGGGCGTCTATACCTTCAATTCCGGCGACGCCGGCAAGGCCGTGCTCGTGTCCTATTCCTACCTTCAGGCGAGCGCTGGATCGCGCTCCGTGATCTCCAACAAGCTGATCGGGACCGCGCCGAACTTCCAGATCGATTTCTACCAGTCCAATCCGAACGTCGCCGGCGCGCAATGGTCCCTTCGGCTCTATAATTGCGTCTCGACCAAGCTGAGCATTGCGTCCAAGACCCAGGATTTCACGATTCCCGAGCTCGATTTCGAAGCTTTCGCCAATTCGTCCAATGCGATTGGCGAAATCAACACGGTGGATTGAGATGAGCCCTGATTCGAGAATTGATTGCGCGCGGGCGCCGGTCGTGGCGCTGGGCGGGCAGGAATTTTTCGTTCCAATGCTGGCCCTGAGGCAGGCGCGGGTCGTGGTGCCTGGCCTTCTGAAACTATTGCCGCGGCTCAACGAAATTCAGACACGGATCGCGGCCGGCGATTCCATGGCCGCTGCTTTGCTCGGTCAGGACGACGTCGATCTGATGATCGACGTCGTCCATTGCGGATTGACCCGCGCCTATCCCGATTTCTCGCGCGATGATCTCCTCGATCAACAGGCTGGATTTGCCGAACTGGTCGCCGCGCTCACGGTCATCGCGGCGCAGACCGGCCTGTTCACGGCGGCGGACCCGCAGACGCCGGGGGAGTAGAAATCGACGGTCCGGACTTTGACCGGATCGTCGCCCATTATTGCCAGATGTCGGGCGAACCCTGGACCGACGCGCTCGAGGGCGAACTCACATTTCCCCGCATTTCCGCGCGCTACGATTACTGGCAGGAAAATCCGCCGGCGAGTGTCCTGCTCTGGGCGCTCGCGGTCGGCCTCGGCGTCTGGCGGCCAAGCCGACGCGCCGGCGCGGACGCGCGTTCGACCCTGCGCAGCCTTTTTCCGACCGGCCGCATCTGATCCAGCCTGACGAGAGAATCCCATGGCCGATTCCAATGTTTCAATTTCCTTCGGCGCGGACGTTTCAGGCTTTCTCGATGGGGTTTCGCGCGTCTCCTCGGCCTTACAAGGCCTGCCCGCGGGAGTGAACCAGGTCGGGTTGGGGCTCGACCGGTCGGCGCAGAGCTTTTCGGCGTTCGGCGCTGGCGCGGCCAGCGCCCTGGTGAAAGTCGGAGAGTCGGCGCGTTCGGCCGGCGCGTCACAGCAGGAGATCGCGCGTTCGAGCCTTATGGCGATCGATGGCGAAATATCGGCCGAGCGCGCGGCCTTCGCTGAAAAGCGAACGCTTTACGGCGAACTGACCAGATTGAAAGTCATGAGCGTCAACGAACGCCTCAGCGCAACCCGTTCGGCGCTGAACGAGGAATATGCCGCGGAAAGATCGTTGCTGGAAAAAGAGCTGCAACTTGGAGCCTTGAGCCAGCAGCAGCGCCAGCAACTCCTCAATCGAATGCTGATGCTCGACAGCCGCTACGCGATGGAGAGCCAGAAGATCATGCTCCAATCTGTGGCGCAGATCGTGGGGCCGATGGACCACATCGTCGATTCCGTGGCTTCATCCTTTTCCTCCGGCCTGGCGGGGATGATGTTCAGCGGACGGACGTTCGGCCAGATGATGGCGGCGGTCGCACGATCGGTCGTTTCCCAGTTCTTGCGCATGGGCGCCGAAATGGTCGCGGACTGGGCGAAAGCGCAGATCGCGCAAGTCGTTCTGTCGCAGACGGCGGAAGGCCAGAAGACGGCGGCGGCGCTCGCCGGCGCCTCCGCCCGCGATGGCGCCATGGGCGGCGAGGCGGCGAGCGGCATTGCCTCGATCATCGCAAACGCGGTCAAGTCGATCACTGTGGACGCCGGCGCGGCGGGGGCGGGCGCGACGGCCTTCATGGCGCCGTTCATGGGCCCTGCGGCCGTCGCCGAGGGTGCGGCCGTCAAGGGCGCCGTCCTCTCAATGGCGGCCTTCGACATCGGCGCCTGGCAGATCGACCAGGATCAGGTCGCCATGGTCCACCGCAACGAAATGGTCATGCCGGCCGCCGAAGCCGGCGCCTTCCGCTCGATGCTCTCGGGCGCGGCCAATGGCGGGGGCGCAAGCGGGGCGCAGCCCGGCGGCGACACCCATGTTCATTTGAACGTCTCGGCGATGGACGCGGCTTCGGTCAAGAACTGGCTATCGGGCAATTCGCGCCAGATCATGAAAGCGATGGATCAGGCGGTCAGGAACGGCAACCATTTGGGGCTTCGCCGCTTGGCGACGACATGACGATATGGCGCAAGTTTTCGGCGTTTGCCTGCTCCCGGCCACCGGCGAGTTTTCCTACGACACGCTCCCGGCGCAGGGCGCGCGCTGGAATCCGACCGGCGGCCCATACGGGACGGGCGCGCTCGAAAGCCTTGCGCCGATCAATTGCTATTACGCGCCGGGCGGGACAAAAACCGACTATTCCTATGCGATAGACCAACTCCAGGCGGCGCACCCGGAATGCCAGACGGTCGCGCTCGTCGTCGCGTGGTTCGGTAATTCGACCAACGCCGCCTCCTGCCAGATTTACCCCTCGACGACCTATATCGAGGGCGCGTTTGAGAGCGAGAGCGGCGGGACTTGGGGCGTCGCGAACTGGCAATGCTCGGGGCTTACCCAGAATTCGCTCGGCCTGATCCCGATTTCGCAGACGAACGGGAGCTTTGCCTACGGCGGGACGCCTTCGGACCAAAGCGTCGTTCGCTGCATCGAGGATTTGAAGGCGCGCGGCCTCCGCGTCATCTTCTATCCGTTCATTCTCATGGACGCGACGGGTCAGCCATGGCGCGGGCGCATCACCTATTCGCCGGACCTTTCGAGCGCAGCGACTTCCGCCGCTGACGCCTTCCTCGGCTCGGCCGCGCCCTCGCAATTCACGCGCGACACGACCAATCTGACCGTGGCTTATTCCGGCTCGGCGACCGATTACACCTATCGGCGCATGATCCTCCATTACGCCAATTTGTGCG
>JAJXYV010000117.1 GCA_021780435.1 Pseudomonadota bacterium | reverse complement strand
ATCCTGGCGGATCATGAGCTTTACGCCCGCGATCCCAAAAGGTTCAATGATGCGACGGCGCTGCTGGCGAAGACCGAGGCGGAGCTCGCGGCGGCCGAGGATCAATGGCTGGAGCTGGAGATCCTGCGCGAGGAAATCGGGGGCTGACCCATTCACGAGGGGAAGATGAGCGCTTTCGAAGTCACGATTTACCACAACCCGGCCTGCAGCACGTCGCGCAATGTTCTGGCGATGATTCGCGACGCCGGCGTCGCGCCGAAGATCGTCGAATATCTCAAGGCCCCGCCGAGCCGGACGGAGCTCGAAACGATTCTGGCGCGCGGCGGCTTGAGAGTCCGCGAAATCCTGCGCAAAAAAGCGCCGCCTTATGCCGAATTGGGCCTCGACGATCCGGCGCTCTCCGATGACGTGATTTTCGCGGCCATCGCCGAACATCCGGTCCTGATCGAACGTCCGATCGTGATGAGCCCGAAGGGCGTGCGCTTGTGCCGCCCCAAGGAAAAAGTGTTCGAAGTCTTGCCCTGACGAGAGTCGTTCAGCGCGGGGCGCTCGGCCGCGAGGTCTTGTAATCGCCGCGCGAGACGAAGGCGAAGGCCCCGAGCGCCAGCGCCAGCATGGTGATCCACCAGGCCTGCGAGGTGGCGACGCCCAGAAAACCCATGATGTAGACATAGGTCAGCGCGCCGATCCAGAACGGAGCCAGCCGCTCGGACTGGACGGCGGCCGCCTTGTAGGCGAGGCGGGTTACGACGGCGATGGCCACCGCGCCGACAAGGCCGAGGTCGGTCCAGATCTCGAACAGCATGCTCCGTGGCGCCTGCTGCGGCAGGTAGCCATGCCAGAAGCCGGAGCTGACGAAATTGAATCCGTGGCCGGTGATGATCCGCACGCCGTCATTGAGGATGATCTCGCGCCAGATCTTCGCCCTCTGCATCCAGAGCGGGGCGTCGGGCGGCAGTTTCATGAAGATTGTCAGCGGAAAGAGCGGCGCGAACAGGAACAGGGCGGCCCCAATGCGCCCGATCCATCGGCCGGTTTGGCGGGCGTCGCGGAACGCCAGGCCCATCGCCAGCCCCGCGATGACGGTCGCCGATAAAGCGACCGGCGTCGGAACCGAGACGGCGGCGGCGGCGAGAATGATCGCCAGGCTGGCCGAGAGGGTCGCGCGCTTGCGCAAGTGCGTCGCCGCCAAGGCCGGCCAGAGCATCAGCAGCGCGGCCTCCATGCCGATGATCAGATTTTCGTCGCTCGCGGAAGCCGGATCGACGGCAAAGAAGGGAGCGCCGAGAAGGAGCGCGCCGACAGCGGTCAGGGCGACGCCGAGCGGCAGCAGATAGAGATTGGCCACCCGGGTGCGTGCGGGCAGCGAGGCCGCCACCGGCAGGACGGCCAGGAGCGTGAGCGCGGCCTTGATGAGGCGCGGCGCCGCTTCGCCCGGAAAGGGAGTCCACAGCAGCGATAGCAGCATCCAGAAGAAGAGGAAGGTCGCCGCGAGACCGACGCGCGAGAAGGAAACAGCGAAAATGTCGCGCAAGCTCGTTTTTGGGGCCAACACCAGGCCAGCGGACAGGATGAGCGCGCCGCCGATCGGCGGAAGAATGAAGATCGCGCGCTGCGAAATGAGCTGAAACACCGGGGCAGCCACGAAAGCCGCAGCGACGCCGATCCTCAACAGGAGATTGGCGGCGTCTTCGGACGCTCTTTCTTCATTGGTCCTGAGAGTCATCGGGGCGAAAATTCAGTCTCGGAAAGCGCTGGCGCGGAATTGCCGGATCATATTAGACAAAGCCGGCGCGCGGGGCTGTGGGCAATTGGCAACACTGGCGCGCGATTTGCCAGGAACGCGGGCGCGGCCGGAGGGCGGCGGGACTCATGATACGGATCACCCATTCGATCTCGATCGACGAATCGGAGCTGCAGGAGGATTTCATCCGCGCGTCCGGTCCGGGCGGCCAGAACGTCCACAAGGTGGAATCGGCGGTCCAATTACGCTTCAACGTACTGCATTCGCCCAATCTGCCGGACGCCGTCCGCGCTCGGCTGATCGCCTTGGCGGGCGCTCGGCTGGCCGGGAATGGCGATCTGATCATTTTCGCCCAGAAATTCCGCAGCCAGGAGCGCAATCGCGCCGACGCCCGGGAAAGGCTGTTCGCCCTGATCCGCGAGGCGGCGCGTCCGCCGCCGCCGCCGCGCCGCCCGACCCGGCCGACGCTCGCCTCGAAGAAGCGCCGGCTGGAAGGCAAGAAGCAGCGCGGCTCGGTCAAGGCGGGACGGGGCAAGCCCACGCTCGAGTAAATGAGCCGCCCGCTTGCCGCCTCGCGGCGACGATGCTACGGCTTGCCCGCCGTGCGCCGCGAGGGGCGGACGCGCCCGACGGAAGGCTTCATGACCATTCGCTTGCATCAGCGCGACCTGCCCGACGATTACCGGCCGGGCGCCAGCGTCGCCATCGACACCGAGACGCTCGGCCTCAATCCGCATCGCGACCGCCTCTGCCTTGTCCAGCTCTCGCGCGGCGACGGCGAGGCCGACCTCGTCCAGATCGCCCAGGGGCAGGCGGAGGCGCCCAATCTCGTGCGCCTGCTCGGCGATTCCTCGGTGACGAAGATTTTCCATTTCGGGCGCTTCGACCTCGCGATTCTGCAGAAGACCTTCGGCCTGCGGGTCGGCCCGGTCTATTGCACCAAGATCGCCTCGCGCTTGACCCGGACCTATACCGACCGGCATGGCCTCAAGGATCTCGTTCGCGAGCTGCTCGGCGTCGAGATCTCGAAACAGCAGCAGACCTCGGACTGGGGCGCGGCCAAGCTAAGCGAGGCCCAGCTCACTTACGCGGCCTCCGACGTCCTGCATCTCCACGCCCTGCGCGAAAAACTCGACGCCCTGCTCGTCCGGGAAGGGCGCGCCGTCATGGCCCAGGCCTGTTTCGATTTCCTGCCGACGCGCGCCGAGCTCGATCTGGCGGGATGGCCGGAAACCGATATTTTCGCTCATTCCTGACGGGGCGGTCCGGCGGCCGCGGTCTCGCCGGCGCCGGACCTGGATCGGAGCTTTTATTGCATTTGGCCAAGGTTCGTTCAGCCCTTTTTAACTGGCCTTGCCGCGAATCCGACACAAGGACGCGTCAATGACGGCCGGAGCCGCGACGGCCCGGGACGGGAATATGGCAAGCGAGGAAAACAGATCTTTCGGCGACGGGCCTTTCGCCGACGACCGGCGCCGCGCTCAGGCGTTCCGGTCCGCGAAACGGCACACCGCGCGGGTCAGATGGCTGCGTCGGTTCATTCTGGTCGGCGCCGCCGCTGTGACCTTCGGGCTGGTCTGGTATTCCTGGTTCCGGGCGCAAGACATCGGCGAAAAACATTTTTCACTCGATGGCCTCGGGTTGAGCGGCGACAAGATCACGATGGAGCATCCGCGCTTGACCGGCCTGCGGCGCGACGGCAAGCCTTACGACGTCACCGCGGAGACCGGCGTGCAGAATCCGCGTGATCCGACCCGCACGGTTCTGAACAAGCTCGACGCCAAATTGCGCATGGCGGACGACACAGATATGCGGATCCTCGGCGATACCGGAACCTATGACAACAACGCCCAGATTCTCGACCTGGCTGGCAACGTCCGGATCAAGGGGTCCAATTTCGTCCTCTTGCTCAAGAGCGCGACCATGAATTTCAAAACCAACGTCTTCAAATCGGACGAGCGGGCGCGGCTCGATTTCGACAACGGCTGGGTCGAGGCGGACAGCATGATTTCGACCGAGAATGGCGAACAGATCACTTTTTCCGGCAATGTGACGTCGCAATTCGTCCAGCCGCCGCAACAGGAACCCGACGCGCCCGCGCAGAAGGACTCGACGCAATGAAACGCCTGGGTTTCCCGAGACTGAACGCCGCCTTCCTGGTTCTGGCGTTCGCGGCGTCGCCGGTTGGCGCCGCGCCCCAGGACCAGCCGGCGCAGGGCGCGACCTTCCTGCCCGGCGCGTCCAGCCACGAGCCGATCAATATTTCCGCCGACAAGCTCGACTATTTCGACAAGCAGCAGAAGGCGATCTACAGCGGCAATGTCATCGCCGTTCAAGGCGACACGCGGCTCAAGGCGACGGTTCTGACTATTTTTTTCGAGAACAAGCAGGGGGCCGAGAAAACGACGACGCTGGGGCCCGGCGGCGCCAATTCGGGCCTGCGCCGCATGGAAGGCAAGGGACCGATCGTGATCACCAACAAGGATCAGGTCGGGACCGGCGATTCGCTCGTCTATGACAAGCCCACGAATAAATTCGATCTCATCGGCAATGTCGCCCTGTCGCAGGGCGACAATGTCACGCGGGGCGACAAGCTGACCTACGACCTTTCGACCGGCCAGGCGGTGGTTTCGTCCAAGGGACGCGTCCACAGCCTGATCGTGCCCGGCGACAACGGGCAAAAGCCGACCGCGCCTTCGCCCGCGGCCCCGGCGCCGCCGCCCGCCAAGCGCGGTCATTGACGGCGACCCTCGGGACCCACGGCGAGACGATGCTCAACGTTCATCATCTGGGAAAAAGCTACAAGGCGCGCCGCGTCGTCGAGGACGTGAGCCTCAATGTCCGGCGCGGCGAGGCGGTCGGCCTCCTCGGGCCCAATGGCGCCGGCAAGACCACCGTCTTCTATATGATCACGGGCCTGATCAAGCCGGACAAGGGCATGATCGAGCTGGACGGCCATGACGTGACCGGACTGCCCATGTACCGCCGCGCCCGGCTCGGCATCGGCTATCTGCCGCAGGAGGCCTCAATCTTCCGCGGCCTGAGCGTCGAGGAGAACATTCGCGCGGTGCTGGAGATCGCCGAGCCGGATGGCGACCGCCGCGCCCAACAGCTCGAAGCCCTGCTCGACGAATTCGACATCAAGCGGCTGCGCAAGTCGCCCTCGATCGCCTTGTCGGGCGGCGAGCGGCGGCGCTGCGAAATTGCGCGCTCGCTCGCCAGCAATCCATCCTTCATGCTGCTCGACGAGCCTTTCGCCGGCATCGATCCGATCGCCGTGGGCGATATTCAGGATCTCGTCCAGCATCTCAAGGGCCGCGGCATCGGCGTGCTGATCACCGACCACAACGTGCGCGAAACATTGGGCCTGATCGACCGCGCCTATATCATCCATTCCGGCCATGTTCTGACCGAAGGCGATCCAGACGCCATCGTCGGCAATCCCGACGTGCGCCGCCTCTATCTCGGGGAAGATTTCCGGATGTGACCTGGATCAAAGAAACTCTTTCCAGACAATGAGTTGTCCGGCGTTTACCGCTTGCCCTATAATTGCTTTCCGACGGCATTTTTTCGTGGCTCGCCTCTGAAAAAGAGTGTATGCAAGAAATAGGCCGCGCCGCATGGGCGGGTCTGTGTCGGTATGCGGGTTGCGAATGGCTCTCTCCGCCAAAATGCTGCTTCGGCAGGGCCAGTCCCTGGTGATGACGCCGCAATTGTTGCAGGCGATCAAACTGCTGCAATATTCCAGCGTCGAGCTGGCGGCCTTCGTCGAGGAGGAGCTGGAGCGCAATCCGCTGCTGGAGCGCGCCGAAGAGGGGCCTGATCCCACGCCGACAGGAATCGACGCGCCGCCCGCGCCCGCCGTCGACGAGGCGAGCGCGGCGCTTTTGTCCGGGCCGGGCGAGGGCGACTGGGCGACTTCCGAATTCGCCACGTCTTCGCAAGGGCTCGAGGAAAGCCTCGGCTCCGAGGTTGAAAACGCTTTCGATGGCGATCGCGACCTCAGCCCGGCGGCCGAACAGAACAAGCTCGAGGCGATGGGCCTGTCGGATTCCGCCTGGTCGGGCGTCGGCGGCGGCGAGGCTTCGGGCGAGGCTTCCAATATCGAAGCCTATGTCGCCGGCCAGAGCACGTTGGCGGACCATCTGGGCGAGCAACTCGCCCTGGCGACGAGCGATCCGGTCGAACGCATGATCGGCACGGCGGTGATCGACGCCATCGACGAGGCCGGTTATCTGCGCGAAGGCGCCGAGGAAATCGCCGATCGGCTTGGCGCCTCGCTGGAGCGGGTCGAGAAGGTGATCGCCCTCGTCCAGACCTTCGAGCCGGCGGGAATCGGCGCGCGCGACCTTGCCGAATGCCTGGCGCTGCAATTGCGCGAGCAGGATCGTTTCGATCCGGCGATGCAGGCCATGGTCGCCAATCTGCCGCTCGTCGCGCGCCGCGATTTCGCGGCCCTGCGCAAGATCTGCGGTGTGGACGACGAGGATCTCAAGGACATGATGGCGGAGATCCGCCGCCTCGATCCCAAGCCGGGCCGCGCCTTCGGCGGCGGGACGATCCAGCCGGTCGCGCCGGACGTCATCGTGCGCGCGGCCCGCGACGGCTCCTGGCTGATCGAGCTGAATTCCGACGCGCTGCCGCGCGTCCTCGTCAACCAGACCTATGCCGTGACGGTTTCGCGCAACGGCGGGGAGGAGGACAAGTCCTATCTCTCGCAATGCCTGCAGACCGCCAACTGGCTGACCAAGAGCCTGGAACAGCGCGCCCGCACCATTCTCAAGGTCTCCACCGAAATCGTGCGCCGCCAGGACGCCTTTCTCGCCAAGGGGGTCGAACATCTGCGCCCGCTCAACCTGAAGAACATCGCCGACGCTGTCGGCTTGCATGAATCGACAGTCTCGCGGGTCACGTCCAACAAATATATGGCGACGCCGCGCGGCTTGTTCGAACTGAAATATTTCTTCACCGCCTCGATCGCCGCCCATGGCGGCGGCGACGCCCATTCGGCCGAGGCCGTGCGCTTCAAGATCAAGCAGATGATCGACGCCGAGGCCTGCGACGCTATCTTGTCCGACGACGCGATCGTCGAAAGGCTCAAGGCGCAAAACATCGACATCGCCCGGCGCACGGTCGCGAAATATCGCGAGAGCCTGCGGATCCCTTCGTCGGTCGAACGGCGGCGCGAAAAGCAGAACCCAGCCGCTCTTTGAATTGCTTTCGGTTTACGGAACCGCCAAGCGGCGAGGCGGTTGTTCCACAGTGCGAATCAAGGGCGCGGCGGCGCCATTGACTTCAGCCGCGGAGGCTTCTAACCCTTGCACGATCGCCCGGGCCCGAGCCTGGAACTCGCGCGGCGGAGGCCTCGCCTCGTCGCACGGAGCTAAGGGAGAGCTCCGGCAGGTGATTTTGAACAAGAATTGGAACAAGCTTATGGCCCTGCGGATCTCAGGCAAGAACATCAATATCGGCGAGGCCTTGCGCACGCATGTCTCCGAGAAGCTGAACGCGGCCACCGGGAAATATTTCGACGGCTCCGTAACGGGCCACGTCACGATCGAGCCGGAGGGTTCCGGCTATCGCACCGATTGCACGCTTCACCTCGCTTCGGGCGTCACGCTGCAGGCCGAGGGGCGCGCCCAGGAGGTCTACGCCAGTTTCGACCAGACCGCCGCGCGCATCGAAAGCCGCCTGCGCCGCTACAAGCGCAAGCTGAAGGACCGTTCTGCGGCGACGCGCGACGCCGGGCCCGTCGGCGAGCCGATCCGCTACACCGTTCTCGGCGCCCTCGATGAGGCCGAGGAGGCGCCCACCGAACACGAATTCAAGCCGGCCGTGGTCGCCGAATCCGAGAAGCTCCTGCAGGAGCTATCAGTTTCAGCCGCGGTTCTGGAGCTTGACCTGACGGGCGCGCCCGTCGTCGTTTTCCGTCATGCGACCACGGGCCGCGTGAATGTGATCTATCGCCGGCTGGACGGCAACATCGGCTGGGTCGATCCGACCAGCGGTGAAAAAGGCTCGGCGTGATTCCGGCTCATTTTTTGCTTGAACGGGCGCGAGCGCCTGTGATCGGGGCCTGTGATTTCATGGGCTCCGGCGCAACCGGCGCGCGTTTTGCGACTGCGGGCTCCCGTTGGGGCGCCTTGACGGAAAACGAACCTCATGCCGCTTGAAAATCTTCTGGTTCCCGAGGCCATTCTGCCGTCGCTTCGGGTGAATGGCAAAAAGCAGGCCCTGCAGGAGTTGAGCGAAAAGGCGGCGGAGGTTTATGGCCTTCCCGCGCGCGACATTCTCGACGCCTGGATGCAGCGGGAAAAGCTGAACTCAACCGGGCTTGGCGATGGAATCGCCATTCCGCACGGCAAACTGCTCCATGCGCCGCGCATCTTCGGCATTTTCGCGCGCCTGGAGCGTGGGATCGACTTTGACGCGCTCGACGGCCAGCCGGTCGATCTGCTCTTTGGCCTGATCGCGCCCGAGAACGCCGGGGCCGATCATCTCAAGGCCCTGGCCGGGATCGCGCGCCTGCTCAGAAATCCGGCGACCCTGGCCAAGATTCGCGCAACGCGCGAGGCGCCGGCGCTCTATGCGATCCTGACCCAGGCGCCGCCCAGTTCCGACGCCGCCGCCTGACCGGCGCATGGCGCTCCTTTTGCAGGCAGCTCATGATCGACGACGCGCTCGCCAGCTTCCGGGACATGTTCTCGCCGCCCTTTCGCTCGGTGCTATACAAATCGCTTGGGCTCACGCTGGCGCTTCTGGCCATGCTGTGGCTGGCGCTCGAGCGCCTGGCGATCTGGATGACGACTGGTGGTTCGTCCTGGTTCCAGGGGGCGCCCTGGCTCATGACCTTGGTCGAAGTCGCGGCGGGTCTCGGCCTGTTCATCGTCCTGGTCTTCCTGATCGCGCCGGTCGCCATGCTGGTCGCCGGATTTTTTCTCGACGAGCTGGCCGACCATGTCGAGAAAAACATCTATCCGCCGGCCCGGCGCGGCAAGGCCGCGCCTGTCGTCGCCTCGCTGTGGCTGGCGCTTAAATTTTCCGGCGTGGCCCTGGCGGTCAATCTCTTCGCCTTCCTGTTGTGGCTGCTGCCAGGGGTCAACGCCCTCGTCTTCTTCATCGCCAACGCCTATCTGTTCAGTCGCGAATATTTCGAACTGGCGGCGCTGCGTTTCCGGCCGATCGAAGAGGTTCGCGTCCTGCGGCGGAGCAATCGGCTGACGATTTTCGTGGCGGGACTGCTGATCGCGCTCTTCGTCGCGACGCCGCTGCTTAATCTGCTGACGCCGCTGTTCGGCGTCGGCCTGATGGCGCGCGTTCACAAGCGGCTCGCCTCGCCGTCAATCTGAGAACCTGGGCGGTCGCGGGCGCGCCCGTTCGACGGCCATCGTGCATCCTTGCGTCCTTCCGCCAGTCGGAGAATTCACCTTGATCGTCCCGGCCGCGCGTCACCCGGCGGAATCCCGGGACTCCTTGATTCGCGCCGCGGTTTCCGAAAAAGACGAGATCCTTCCTTCCGCCGCTGCTCGAAGCGCGGCTTTGAGGAAGCGCGCCGGGAATTGGGCCGCTTCGATATTCGCGGCGCGGATTTCGGCGGGCCTCGACGAATCCGCGCCAATGCTGCGCTCGACATCGGCCAGGATCGTCGTCAAGTCAGACCTCTCGAAAACGCCCTTGGCGATCATCGCCTCGATCAGGGCCGCAAGGACGGCATAGACGCCTTCCAGCTGCAAATTCGCCGTGTTCATGGGGCGCTCCCTTTCATGGTCCCAGGCTTGACAACGCATGGCCGGGTAAATCGTTCGCGAAGGGCGGCTCGGCGGACAAGCGCGGACGGGATTGCTATTCTGCGTCGCGACTCGCCGCAGCGCGGCGGGCGTCGGGCAGGAGACGTTCGAGAATGAAGGTCGATACAATCATCGTCGGGGCCGGCACGGCCGGCCTGACCGCCTTGCGCGAGGTGCGGGCCTTTACCGAGGATTTCCTGCTCGTCAATGACGGGCGCTGGGGCACGACCTGCGCGGCTGTCGGCTGCATGCCCTCGAAGGTCCTGATCGAAGTCGCCAACGCCTTTCATCGCCGCCACAATTTCGAGGCCTTCGGCATTCGCGGCGGCGAGGCGCTGCGCGCCGATATTCCCGCTGTGCTGGCGCATGTCCGAAAGTTGCGCGACGGCTTCACCGCCGGTCCGAAATCGGTTCGCGAAAAACTCGGCCGCCGGGCCATTTCAGGGCGCGCGCGGCTGAGGGGGCCGAACCGGATCGAGGTGAACGGCGAAGAGATCGAGGCGCGGGCGATCATTCTCGCGACGGGCAGCCGGCCGGTCGTTCCGAAGGCTTGGGAGGCGTTCGGCGACCGCGTCCTGACCAGCGACCTCCTGTTCGAGCAGGCCGACCTGCCGCGCCGCATTGCGGTCGTCGGCATGGGCGCGATCGGCGTCGAGATCGCCCAGGCCCTCTCTCGTCTCGGGCTCGAGGTTGCGGGTTTCGACGCGCTCGACGGCGTCGCGGGGATCAGTGATCCGAGGATTCTGGCGTCGTTCCGGTCGCTGATCGAACGCGACTTTCCTCTTCACCTCGGCGCGCCGGCCGAATTATCCGCTTCGGCGTCGGGCCTTGTCGTGGGCGGCGCCGGCGGACGTTTCGAGGCCGACGCCGTGCTCGCCGCCATGGGGCGGCGTCCCAATATCGACGGACTTGGGCTCGAGACCCTCGGCGTCGCCCTCGACGCGCGCGGCATGCCTGAGATCGACCCGAGGACCCAGCGCATCGGCGACCTGCCGGTGTTCCTCGTCGGCGACGCCAATGGTTATCGCCCGCTCATGCACGAGGCGGCGGACGAAGGCCATATCGCCGGCCGCAACGCCGCGCCGGCGGCCGGCGCCACGGCTTTTTGCCGGCGGACGCCGCTGGGGATCGTCTTCTCATCCCCGCAAGTGGCGCGCGTCGGCCAGGCGTTTTCCGAGATTCCCGAAGCGCGCCGCGCCTCCGGCTCGTTCGATTTCTCGAAACAGCCGCGCGCCCAAATCGTCGCCTCGGCCGCCGGCCTTCTGCGCATTCACGCCGATCGCGCGACCGGCGTGCTGCTGGGCGCGGAAATGTGCGTTCCGGCGGCGGAGCATCTGGCGCATCTGCTGGCGCTGGCGATCGAGCGCCAGCTGACGGTTTGGGACATGCTGGCCATGCCCTTCTATCATCCTGTGCTCGAGGAAGGCTTGCGCAGCGCCCTGCGCGACCTGTCAAGGGCGTTCCCCTCGCACGATGGATCGGACCTCGCGCATTGCGGGGAAATCGGTCACGAGGCGCTCGACTGAAATTGGCGCGGGTGGCTCAGCCGGCCATTTCTGCGTCGGTCTGACTGGCCAGATGTCGGGCCAACGCCGTCGCGCGTTCGAAAAACAGGGCGACGTCGTCGTTGGTTGTGCGGTGGTTGAATATGGCGCAGCGGATGACCGGGCGCCCGTCGATCAGGGTGAGCGAGGGCGCGCCGACGCCTTCGAGGTGCAGCGCCTCGACGAACTGGCGGTTCGCTTCCGGTTCGGGCAGGCTGAAACAGACGATGTTCAACGGGACCGGCGCCGCCAGACGGAACAGGTCTGACTCTCTGACCTTGTCGGCCAGGAAGCGCGCCGTCGCGCAATTCGCCTCCATCGCCGCCCCGAGCGCCCGGGTTCCATAGGTCTTCAGCGTCATCCAGACCTTGAGGGCGCGAAACCCGCGCGAAAGGTCGGGGCCGAGATCGCAGGGCCAGACCTCGCCGGCCGCGAGCCCCCGCGCCGTCCGGCTGAGATAGGCCGCCGGGGCCGC
>JAJXYV010000140.1 GCA_021780435.1 Pseudomonadota bacterium | reverse complement strand
ATGGACGAGGCGGTCGCGGGCCACGCCACCCGCATCGAGGTCGTGATGGACGAGGAAGGCTTCCTCTCCGTGACTGACAACGGGCGCGGCATTCCGGTTGATCCCCATCCGAAATTCCCGAAGAAATCGGCGCTGGAGGTCATCATGACCACCCTGCACGCCGGCGGCAAATTCGATTCGGGCGCCTATCAGACCTCGGGTGGCCTGCACGGCGTCGGCGTCTCGGTCGTCAACGCTCTTGCCGAACGGCTCGAAGTCGAAGTGGCGCGCGGCCAGACGCTCTACCGCCAGGTCTTTTCCCGCGGCGCGCCGCAAACCGGGCTCGAAACCGTCGGCCGGGCGCCGAACCGGCGCGGCACCAAGGTCCGTTTCAGGGCCGACCCGCAGATTTTCCGCGAGAAATCCACTTTCTCGCCCGCGCGGATCTTCAAGATGGCCCGCGCCAAGGCCTATCTGTTCGGCGGCGTCGAAATCCGCTGGAAATGCGCGGAAGTTTTACTCGATCCGAACGGCAAGACGCCAGCCGAGGCCGTGTTCCATTTCCCCGGCGGCCTGAAGGATTATCTGGCCGCCGATATCGAGGGGAAGGAGCTGGTCGTCGAGCAGTTCTTCACGGGCCGGGTGGAGAAGCCCGAACGTCACGGCTCGCTCGAATGGGCGGTCGCCTGGCTCGCCCAGGACGACGGCGCCGTCCATTCCTATTGCAACACCATTCCGACGCCCGACGGCGGTACGCATGAGTCCGGCCTGCGCCTCGCGCTGCTGCGGGGGCTCAAGGACCACGCCGAGCGCATTGGACAGGGCAAACGCGCTTCCGCCGTCACCGCCGAAGACCTGATGGCCGGCTGCGCCGCGATGATCTCGGTTTTCATCCGCGAACCGGAATTCCAGGGCCAGAACAAGAGCCGGCTGATGAGCGTCGATGCCTCGCGCATCGTCGAGAGCGCGATGCGCGACGCCTTCGACCATTGGCTCGCCGCCTCGCCGGCTCAGGCCAAGTCCCTCGTCGAATTCGCCGTCGAGCGCGCCGAGGAGCGCCTGCGCCGCCGCGCCGAGAAAGATGTCGCGCGCAAGAGCGCGACGCGCAAGCTGCGCCTGCCAGGAAAGCTCGCAGACTGCACGAACAATTCCACGCAAGGCTCTGAACTCTTTATCGTCGAGGGCGATTCCGCGGGCGGCTCCGCCAAACAGGCGCGCGACCGCGCCAATCAGGCAGTCCTGCCCCTGCGCGGCAAGATCCTCAATGTCGCCAGCTCGTCGCGCGAGAAAATGGCCGCCAACCAGCAACTCGCGGACCTGATCCAGGCGCTGGGCGTGGGGATCGGCTCGCATTACCGCGCCGAGGATCTGCGCTACGACAAGGTCGTCATCATGACCGACGCCGACGTCGACGGCGCCCATATCGCCTCGCTGCTCATCACCTTCTTCTACCGGCAAATGCCGAAGCTGATCGAGCAGGGCCATCTCTATCTGGCCGTGCCGCCGCTCTACAAGCTGAGCCAGGGCGCGAAGGTCGCCTACGCCCGCGACGACATCCACCGCGACGAGCTGCTGCGCAAGGAGTTTTCGGGGCGCGGCAAGGTCGAGATCAGCCGATTCAAAGGCCTGGGCGAAATGCTCCCGGCCCAACTCAAGGAAACCACCATGGCGCGCGGCTCGCGCACCCTGCTCCGCCTCGGAATCGTCGACGAGGATCGCGAGGAAACGGCGGATTCGGTCGAACGCCTGATGGGAACCAAGCCCGAAGCGCGCTTCGCTTTCCTGCAGGAACGCGCCGCCTTCGCCGCCGCCGCCGACCTCGTCGACCTGTAAAGCGATAAACCGGGGGCGCGGCGACTCTTCGACGCCGTACCTTCACGCCTTCTACGCCGCCACCGGCGGCTTTCTCCAACGGGAGCGAAAACATGAACCCGTCGCCCGCCAAATACGCCCGGCCCGTCATCCTGCTGCACTGGATCATGGCGCTGCTGATCATCGGGCTTTACGCCATCGGCCTGAGCGTCGATTCCTTCGACAAGCCCCTGCGCCCGACGATCGTCAATTTCCACGCCCTTTTCGGCCTCCTGCTGCTGCTGCTGCTCGGGCTTCGCGTCATCGCGCGGCGCAGCAACGCCTCCCCAGTATTTCCGACCAGCATGGGTCCGCTGTTTCAGCGCGCGGCAACCGTCGGCCATGGCGTGCTTTATCTGCTGATGGCTGCGACGCCGCTCGCGGGGATTCCGACTTTCCTGTTTCGCGGCCGGGCCCTGAACTTCGGCCTGTTCGCAATTCCGTCGCCCTTCGAGGCCAATCGCGATCTCGCCCACCAATTCGGCGAAATTCACGAGTTGCTCGCGCATCTCCTGATCGCGACAGTCGTCGCCCATGTCCTCGTCGCGCTTTATCACCAATTGGTCCTGCGCGACGGGATCCTCCAGCGGATCAAGCCCTGATCGCAAAACACAAATTTTGCTGCGCGCGCTAACGCCCCATTTACCTTGATGATCCATAAGGGACGGAGGTCAGGTCGGGAGCTTCGCATGGCGATCAAGAGGTATCTCTGGGACAGCAACCGGGGGTCAGCCGTCGATAAATTCGCGCTTTTTTGCGCGCTCGTGTCGGTCCTCGGCGTGCTCGGCGCGCATGGCATGGACAAGCTGGCGCAGAGCGGCTCCCTGCCCATGATCGCTTTCGTGCATCCCGGCGACCATCCGGGGATCGATTATTCCGCCACGGCCTCGATCCCGGCGCGCGCCGCCCGCACCCAGCTCAATCCCTGCGTATCGTCTGGCGACAATCGCTGATCTCGAGCGCCTCACAGCCAGAAATTCATTGACTTTGCCGCCGCTTGTCCTATTGGTCGAAGCGGCGTCAGGGGATTCGCACGGCATTCGTCGCGCATCCGGTGCGCCGAGCCGTGTGGCCCAGGCCCCGACTGCGCTGATTTGACCGCCCCGGCGGCTCTGGCTC
>JAJXYV010000195.1 GCA_021780435.1 Pseudomonadota bacterium | reverse complement strand
GACCGATCTCGTTGTACGCGTGCGCCGCGTCCATCGAATGGAGCAGGCTCGAGAACGCACCGGCAGGATCGTTTTCGCGCACCTGCAATTCGCCCAGATACCGCCACGCCACCGAATGCGGGTCGAGGTGCACCGCGATCCGCAGATCCTGGTTCGCCCCCCGCAGATCGTTCAACAGCAACTTCGCGAATCCACGATGCCCGAGGATCACCCCGACGTCGGCGTTCGGTCCCGCGAGCGCCTCGGTGAAATACTGGACCGCGCTCGCATACGCCCGGCGCGCGAGCATGACCTCGCCCATCCCGTCGAGCGCCCGGCTGTCGCCGGGTAGCGCCGCGAGCACCTCGCCATACAGCTTCGCGGACTCGTCGACGCGTCCCTCGCGGATAGTGTATCCGGCGAGTTCATCCGCGATCCGCGGATCCTTCGGATCGGCCGCATGCGCCATCTCGAACGCCCGCTCGGCCCGGGCGGCGTCGCCGCGCGCCGCCTCGATTTCCCCGATCCGCACGAACGTCGGCGCGCGCGGCGCACCGTGCTTGATCGCGAGCACGTAGTAGTACACGGCCCAGTTCGAGTCGCCGCGTTCCCAGGCGATCTGGGCGCGCCGCTCGGCTTCCGTCGCCGAGATCTTCTCGTCGGGCAGATTCTTGCCGACGGCCGAGGCCGCGAACGGATCCGGCTGCGCGGCGGCGAACGCGCGAGGCACGGCGGCCATGACACCGAGCGCGAGCGCCGCGGCAACGATCCACCGGGCGCGGTCAATGACGGCTTGATACAAAGCTGAATGCCTCCACCAGACGAATGACCGCGGGCCCGATCGCAACCAGGAAGAACGACGGAAACAGGCACAACACCAACGGAAAGATCAACTTCGTCCCGATCTTGGCCGCGGCTTCCTCCGCGCGCTGCATGCGGCGATCGCGAAATTCCGCGGAATACACCCGCAGCGTCTCGGCGATCCCGGTGCCGAACCGCAAGGTCTGGATCATCAGGCTCACGAACCCCCGGATGTCCTCGAGGCCGGTCCGCGTCGCCAGCCCGCGCAGCGCCGCCTCGCGCTCGGCCCCGGCGCGCATTTGCGCGGTCACCTGCGCGAATTCCTCGGCGAGTTCCGGGTGACTCACCTCGAGTTCGTCGGCGACCCGCTGCAGCGCCTGCGCGAGCCCCAGACCGGCTTCGACGCAGACCGTCAGCAGATCCAGCGCATCCGGAAACCCGTTGCGCAGCAATCGTTGCCGCGCGGTCACCCGCGCATCCAGCCAGACGTTCGGCGCGATCAATCCGATGAATCCCACGGCCAGCGCAAGATAGACGATGTATTCGGTGCGAAGATTCGGCAGCAGGAAATATGCGCAGGCGATCCAGAGCAAGACAAACGTCACCAACAGCAGGATCTTGACGCCGTAGTACACCGCCAGCGCGTTCGGTGACCGGAGCCCCGCATGCCGCAGCCGTTCCTGGGTCGACTCGCGCTCGGCGCCCCGCGGCATCACGAAACGCTCGACCGGCCGGACGGCATCGGCGATCCGCCCGCCGAGCCCTCGATCATGGGCGACGCCGTCCGGTGGGCCGAGATCGGCGATCCGGCGTCGGGCCGGATCGAGGCGGCGGCTGACGACGATCGTAGATCCCCAAAACAACAGCAACACCGCGAGCGCGGCACCGACGGAGACGATCACCGGAATCGAAAGTCCGATAGGCCATCCGGACATCGTGGCTACACCTCGATCCGTATGACCCGGCTGACCCAGAACACGCCGATCACGAACAAGACTAAAGCGCCATAGATCAGGAGATGCCCGATCTCCTTGTGGAGCAACACCGGCAGATAGTGCGGTGTCACGATGCTCAACAGCACGACCAGCGCAAGCGGCACCATCGCGAGCACCCACGCCGATAATCGCCCTTCCGCCGACAGCGTGCGTACCTTGCGTTGGAATCGGAATCGGCCGCGCACGACGCCGGCGATTTGATCGAGGATCTCCGCGAGGTTGCCGCCGGTCTCGCGCTGCACCAGCACCGAGGTCACGACGGCCATCATCGTGACGCTCGGCACGCGGCTCAGCAGACCGAGCATCGCGCGGCGCACGTCGTTGCCGTAGTTCACCTCCGAGAACGCCAGCTCGAATTCCCTGGCGATCGGTTGATCCATGTCCTCCGCGACCAGCTTGAGCGCGCCGTTGAACGGATGCCCAGCGCGCAACGCACGCTTGATCACGTCGATCGCGTCGGGCAACTGCTCCTCGATCTTCTCGAATCGCCGCCGCCGGAGCACGGCGATGCGCGCGACCGGGATGCACCCGCCGGCACACCCCGCGGCGAGCGCCACCAGCGCGTTGTGCGTGATCAGGCCCGCGACGATCGCCGCCAGCCCCGCGAAAAGCCCCGAGGCCAGCACGATGCGATATCCCGGTGTCGGGATCCCGGCCTGTTCGCTCATCACGGTGAGCTTTTCCATGTACGGCAGTTCTTCCAGTTGCTGCTCGAGCGGGGACAGCGACTGCAGGTACTTCTCGCGGATGACCAGCGCGTTCTCACGGAGCTCGCCGGCGTCCATGCGCTCCAGGCGACGCCGCAATGCACGCCGCATCCGCGCATCGCCGCTCGCCGGTGTCGTCAAGCCGAGCGACAACAGAAAAACCGCGCCGAACACGACGCCGCAGAACAGCACGATCACGAACAGGCTCATGCGCGGCGCATCCTCAACGTCGTCGCTCGGGAAGCGCGAACACGCCGATCGGCAGCGAAACCCCGCGCACGTTCACGCGTTGATGGAACGCCGGCACCACCCCGGTCGCCTCGAGCTGGCCCTGAACGTTCCCGTCCCCGTCGACACCGGTGCGCCGGAACGTGAACAGCTCGGACATCGTGATCACGTCGCCCTCCATCCCGCTGATCTCCTGGATGCTGGTCACCCGCCGTTTTCCGTCCTCGCCGCGCTGGATCTGGATGA
>JAJXYV010000144.1 GCA_021780435.1 Pseudomonadota bacterium | reverse complement strand
CGCCCGGAGATCAGCTGCTGCGGTTCGGCAATGCGGGCGCGCTTTCGCAAAGACGGGGAAATCGGCGGGTGACGCCATCCGCAGCCCCGGACTGGCTCGGTTCTTTCGCGCCATTCGCCCGGCTCGACCGCGCCGGCCTCGCCGATCTGGCTTACGTGACCTAGATCACCGACAGCCGGCGCCCCATTGCCCATAATATTGAAGATGGCGTTTCCCGTCTGAACCAAGGAGAGCTCTCATGACCGCCAATGTCGGAGGCGTCGACCGCATCCTGCGCATCCTCGTCGGCCTCGTTCTCATCGCGCTTGTCTTCGTCGGCCCGCAGACGCCGTGGGGCTGGATCGGCTTGGTCCCGCTGCTCACCGGCCTCGTCGGCTTCTGCCCGGCCTATGCGCTGCTCGGCCTGAACACCTGCGCGAAGAAATAACCTTCACACCACGTGTTCCGGCGCCAAGGCGCAGGCGCGGTCCGGATCGATCTCGATCTGGACCGTGGCGTGGTTGATCCGGAACCGGCCCGAAAGATCGGCCGCAAGGTCGTGCAGGAAGGCGTCGCCGGGATGGCCGCCCGGCATGACCAGATGGCAGGTCAACGCGATCTCGGTCGTGCTCATCGGCCAGATGTGAAGATCGTGCAGATCTGAAACGCCGGCGCGCCCGCAAATGAAAGCGCGGACCCTGGCCGGATCGATCCGCGCCGGCGCCGCCGAAAGCGACATGGCCAGCGCCTCGCGCAGCAGGGCCCATGTTCCCCAGATGATAATGGCGTTGATGATCAGGCTGACTGCCGGATCGAGCCAGAGCCAGCCCGTGACCAGGATGACGAGGCCCGCGACGACAACGCCCGCCGAGACCAGGGCGTCGGAGGCCATGTGCAGGAAGGCGCCGCGCAGATTGATGTCGTCCTTGCTGCCCGAGGCGAAGAGCCAGGCGGTGACGCCATTGATGAGGATGCCGATCGCCGCCACGATCATCACGGTCTTTTCCGCCACCGGCTCCGGCGCCGCCAGGCGCTGGACGGCCTCGAGCGAAATGGCGCCGACCGTGACCAGCAGAAAGACCGCGTTGAACAAGGCGGCGAGAATGGACGAACCGAGCAGGCCGTAAGAAAAGCGCGGCGTCGGCGCGCGCCTGACCAGCGCGCTCGCGACCCAGGCCACGACCAGGCCCAGGACGTCGCCGAGATTGTGCCCGGCGTCGGCGAGCAGAGCCACCGAATTGCTCAGGAAACCGTAAAGGGCTTCAATCGCGACAAAAGCGACGTTCAGCGCGATGCCGAGCGCGAAAGCCTTTCCGAAATTGGCCGGCGCGTGGGAATGGCCGCCGTGGCCATGATGGTGGTGGCCACAGCCATGATCATCGTGATCGTGATCATCATCATGATCGTGGCCATGTCCATGGCGGTGATCGTGTTGACCGTGTCCATCCCGCATCGTCATCGCCCTTCCGGAACGGAGAGGTTAGACCTTGGCTCCCGCGCGAGGTCAAGCGCCGATCAGTTGGCGAAGCGGAAATGCAGCACATCGCCGTCGGCGACGACATAATCCTTGCCTTCGAGCCGGAACTTTCCGGCCTCGCGCGCGCCGGACTCCCCTGTATGGGCGACATAATCGGCGTAGCCGATGGTTTCGGCGCGAATGAAGCCCTTTTCGAAATCGCTGTGGATCACGCCCGCCGCAGCCGGGGCTTTCGTTCCCGTTTCTATGGTCCACGCGCGGGCTTCCTTGGGGCCCACGGTGAAATAGGTGATCAGATGCAAAAGGCCATAACCGGCGCGGATCACGCGGTTGAGGCCGGGCTCCTCCAGCCCCACGGCTTCAAGGAAATCCTTCTGGTCCTCGACCGGCATGACCGCGATCTCGCTTTCGATCTTGGCCGAAACGACCACCGCGACCGCGCCCTCCTCTTCCGCGCGCGAGAAAACCTTTTGCGAGAATTCGTTGCCCTTGTCGGCGGCGGTCTCCTCGACATTGCAGACGTAGAGCACGGGCTTGGACGACAGCAGGCCCAGCTGGGCGAAGGTCCGGCGCTCGTCGGCGGAAACCTCGGCCGTGCGCGCCGGTTTGCCCTCGCGCAGCAGGACGAGGCAACGGTTGACGAGATCGAGCTGCTCCTTCGACTCCTTGTCGCCGCCGCGCGCCTTCTTCTCCAGATTGACCACCCTTTTTTCCAGGGATTCGAGATCGGCGAGCATCAGTTCGGTCTCGATGGTTTCGATGTCGCGGATTGGATCGACCCCGCCTTCGACATGGGTGATGTCGCCATCCTCGAAGCAGCGCACGACATGGGCGATGGCGTCGCATTCCCGGATGTTGGCGAGAAACTGGTTGCCCAGGCCCTCGCCCTTGGAGGCGCCGCGCACAAGGCCGGCGATGTCGACGAAGGTCAGGCGGGTCGGGATGATCTCCTTCGAGCCGGCGATTTTCGCCAGCGCCTCAAGCCGGTTGTCGGGCACGGCGACGTCGCCGACATTGGGCTCGATGGTGCAGAAGGGATAATTGGCGGCCTGCGCCGCCGCGGTCTGCGTCAGCGCGTTGAACAAGGTCGATTTGCCGACATTGGGCAGGCCGACAATGCCGCATTTGAAACCCATGAGGATGACTCGTCGTTGGAGAGAAGGATTTGCAGCGCCCTATGCGGCCCACGCCGCGAAAAGGCAAGCCCGAGCGGTAAGACAGGCCGCCCTCCTCGGCCTTATTTCGGTCATTTGCGCTTGCAACAAACCGATGTTTATCTGGGAAACCCACAGGCGCGGCTTTGGAAGGAATGAGAAGACACTTCTTCATTTCCCTTTCGCGACCCGGCTTCGGAAAAAAGCCGGGCGCGGTCTTGTGCCTTGCTCTCCTGCTCGGCGTGGCGCCAGCCTTCGCTTCGGACTGTCCGCGCGGCCAGATCTTCTGGAAATCGAAGAAGACCTGCGTCGACAAGGCCGAAGCCGCCAAGCTCGGCTTCTATCA
>JAJXYV010000018.1 GCA_021780435.1 Pseudomonadota bacterium | reverse complement strand
AGCCAGGCCGCCCCGACGCCGAGCTGGTCGTGCGGCAGGGCGAAGACCCGATCGGCGATCTCCCCGAGCGGATTGGCGAGGATCATCTTCTTGCCGAAGCCGGCGATGACCCGCTCCGCGCCGGAAACCGCGAGATCGAAACGCTCCTTGCGCCCCCTGAGCTGGTCGCAAATGTCGTGATAGCGCACGATCGGCCCCGCCACGAGCTGCGGGAAAAAGGCGAGATAGAGCGCGAAATCGATCGGATTTTCCTGCGCCTTGGCGTCGCGGCGAAAGATGTCGATCACATAGGACAGGGCGTGGAAGGTGAAGAAGGAAATGCCAAGCGGCAGGTGCGGCGCGTCGAAATTGACCGCCGGCCCGCCGGTCATCGCGGCCAGGCTGTTGAACTGGGCGACGAAAAAGCCGGAATATTTGTAGAAGCCGAGCAGGCCGATATTGACCGCGACGGCGCCGGCCACGATCAGCCGCGCCGCCGTCTTGCCGCGCAGGCGTTCGAGCAGGAGCCCGAAGATCCAGTTCATCGCCACCGAGGCGAGCATGACGAAGACGAAGAGCTGCTCGCCCCAGGCGTAGAACAAGATGCTCGCCGCGAGCAGGACCGCGTTGCGCGCCGGTCTCGGCGCGAGGAAATAGAGGATCCCCGTCAGCGGCAGAAACAGGAAGACGAAAATGGGCGAGCTGAAGACCATTTAAGGCCGGGAACCTTTACGCGACGGGTCTCGGAAAAGCCGCCGCGCCGCCCGGGATCGGACGGCGCGGCGCAAGGACGAATGAGCAGGAACGAATCTTAGTTGCCGCTGTCGATCTTGGCGCCGATCAAGGCGATCGCCTGCTGATAGACGGAGGCGGCGTTCCACGCCTGGATGGCGGCGAAATTGGGCTCGCCCGGCTGATAGCCGGCCCCGCGCTGCCAGCCATGCGCCTTGAGGTAATTGGCGGTCGACATCAGCGCGCCGGACGAGCTGTCGAGATTGCCGACGCCAAATTCGAGCACCGTCTTGGGCATGAACTGGGTCTGGCCGACTTCGCCGTGCATGGACGAGCGGGTTCCGGCCGAGAACTCGCCCCGATCGATCAGTTTCAAGGCGGCGTAAAGCTGGTCATTGAATAATTCAGGCCGGCGGCAATCATAGGCGAGCGTCGAGACCGCCGAGATCATATTCTGGTTGCCCATCACCGAGCCGAAGCCGGTTTCCATGCCCCAGATGGCGATCAAAGGTCCCGGCGGGACGCCGTAACGCTGCTCGATCTCGGCGAACAAACCGGCGTTGCTCTGCTTCAGCTTGCGCCCGCGGGCGGCGATGATCGAGCCGCCGCGCTTGGCCAGGAACTGGTCGAGCGAGAGGTGGAAGGACTTCATGCCGCGGTCGGCGTTGATCGTCGGCTGGTTGTAATGAGCGCCCATCAGGGCCGAGATCGCCGTGGGGCCGACGCCGCGCGCCTTGGCCTCTTCGGCGAAGGACTGCTTCCACGTTTCATAGCCTGCCGAGGTCGAGCCGCATTGAGCGGCGACTGCCTCGCCGCCCGTCCAGGCGAGGGTCATTATGGCGGCGACCAGCGTTCCGAACTTCCCGGCCTTCATCCTGCAGGCTCCTGTCGATCTTGAAATGCAAAAAGGGGCGCGTTGGCGCCGGAAAGACCCCAGCCCCTGATGTCGCGCCCGCGAAAGGACGCCCCATCATCGCAAAATGCGCCCCCGGCGCCTAGGGCCGGGAAGACTTAAATCACGGCGCCGGCGCGTTTCCGCCCAAAGTCTGAGCCACACTGACGAGATTGACCGGCGCGACGCGGATCAAGCCGCCGCGCGGGCTGTCGATCTCGGCGATCAGCAAGAAGGAAACAGAGATCGTCATCGGCACGACGAGCAGCAGGAACGCATTGAAGCGCTGGCCGCCAAATCCAAGCAAGCCGCAGCAGGCCGCGGCGATGACCGCCATCAGCTCCCAGGCGGCGGCGGGAATGCGGTTGCGCCATGCGGCGGCGACATAGCCCTGCGCGTTGAGAACGTCATTCGCCCCGGCGACGACCAAAGCGATCACCGGCGTGGGCTGCGCCGCCGCGCTATCGCGGGCGATAGCCCATATTTCCGACTGAAGCCTCGCCTCGTCCTGCTCGATCCGCGCGATATCGGCCGCGTCCTGCGCGCCATAAAAAACGATGCGGCGATCGAGATAAGTCTTGAGGGCCTGTTCCAGAGCCGCAGCGCCCGCGCCCGGCAAAAGCTGGGCTCGGACGAATTCCGTGCCGATCGCATTGGCTTCCGATTCTTCCAGATTCTTGCGCATGTCGTAACGGCTGACCGACATGGAGAAAGTGAAGCCGACGATCAGGGCGAGCAGCGTCAGGGAAGCGCCCTGGACTGTCGAAAACTCCTCCTGCTCCTCCCGCCGCAAGGGCCGCCAGACCTTCTGGGCGTAATAGCCGGCGAAGCCGATCAGCCACAGGCTGACCAGCGCAACGGCGAAGAGGCCAAACGGATTGTCGATCAGCGGGCTCATCCTTCCTCTCCGGCGTCGGGCTGGCGCCGAGAATCAGCGCCGTCGGCGCAATGATGCCGAGGCCGGTTGCGCTCAACAAGACGGGAGATCTTGTCGCCAACGCGTGAAGGCGCTACGCAAGGACAAGTCCAACAGGAGGCTGGATGATTTTCGCCCTCGATCCCCGCCTCGAAGCCGATACGTTCGTGGTCGGCGACCTCAGGCTCTGTCGCGTCCTGCTGATGAACGACTGCCGCTTTCCCTGGCTGATCCTCGTCCCGCGCCGTGCAGGCTTGAGCGAATTGCACGACCTGCCGGCGCAGGAATTGGGCGCGCTGGCCGGCGAGGCCGTTCTGGCCGGCAAAAAACTGAAGGGGCTGACCGGGGCGCGGAAAATCAACACCGGCGCGCTCGGCAATATGGTCGCGCAGCTCCACGTCCATGTCGTCGCCCGATTTGAGGGCGACGCCGCCTGGCCCGGCCCCGTCTGGGGCCATGGCGCGGCGGCGCCCTATGCGCC
>JAJXYV010000079.1 GCA_021780435.1 Pseudomonadota bacterium | reverse complement strand
CGAGCGCGCCGACCTTCGCCTCGACGCCGGCGTTGCGCAAGGCGTCGACGACGAGGCCGCGTTTCCATTCCCCATAGGCGGGCTGGCGCAAAGTCTGCACGGCGCAGCCGCCGCAATGGGTGAAATGCGGGCAGAGCGCCGCGACGCGGTCCGGTGACGGCGTCAGGACCTCGACCAGCTTGCCGCGCTCGCCGTCGACTTCGGCGCGGATGGTTTCGCCGGGTAGCGCGAAAGGCGTGAAGATCAGACCCTTGCGGCCCTTGCTCACGCCTTCGCCCCGCGCGCCGAGGCGATCGATGTGCAGGATTGCGTTCAGATCGATCACGGGCGTCGCGCTCCGAGCAGGAATTCCCGATTGCCGTCGCCGCCTTCGATCGGCGAGCGGATCAGCCCGACGACGCGCCAGCCGAGATTTTCGAGCAAATTCCTGATCCGGTCGCAAGCCCGGGCCTGGGCGGCTTCGTCGCGGACGATGCCTTTCCTGACGAATTCCGGCCCGACTTCGAACTGCGGCTTGATCAGCAGGGCGGCCTCGGCCTGGGGCGCGGCCAGCGCCAAGGTCGGCGGCAGGATTTTTTCCAGCGAGATGAAGCTCACGTCGCAGACGATGACTTGCGGCGGGGCGGGAAGGTCGGCGGCCGCGAGGGTCCGGGCGTCCCGCTTTTCCAGGGAGGTTACGCGCGGATCGGCGCCGACCACGGGGTGAAGCTGGCCGTGGCCGACGTCGACGCAGGTGACATGGGCCGCGCCGCGCGCAAGCAGGACATGGGCGAAGCCGCCGGTCGAAGCGCCGATGTCGAGCGCCTGCTTGCCGGACGGGTCGAATCCGAAGGCGTCGAGCGCCGCGGCCAGTTTCACGCCGCCGCGCGAAACCCAAGGATAGGGCGCGCTGGCGGAGAGCGTGGCGTCGTCCGCGATGGGCTCGGATGGCTTGACGAGCGGGCGTCCGTCGACCGTGACCAATCCCGCTTCAATCGCCTCGCGCGCCTTGGCGCGGCTGGCGAAAAAGCCGCGTTCGACCAAAGCGACGTCGGCGCGGGTCGCCGGGCTCACGCCGTCTTGATGGCCGCCGCCGGGCGGCCGAGAGCCTGGATCGCCTTGGCGGCGATGCCCTTGGCGTCGAGCCCGGCCTTGGCGTACATGGCGTCCGGCTTGTCCTGGTCGAGGAAGACGTCGGGCAGGACCATGGAGCGGAAGCGCAGTCCGCCGTCGAGCAGGCCGTCCTCAGCCAGTTGCTGGGCGACGAAGGAGCCGAAGCCGCCGACCGAGCCTTCCTCGACGGTGATCAGCGCCTCGTGCTCGCGCGCGAGCTTGGTGAGCAGTTCGGCGTCGAGCGGCTTGGCGAAGCGGGCGTCGGCGACGGTGGCGGAGACGCCCTGCGCCGCCAGCAGATCGGCGGCGGCGAGCGCCTCGGCGAGGCGGGTCCCGAGCGAGAGGATAGCAACCGTGTCGCCCTGCCGAACGATCCGGCCCTTGCCGATTTCGAGCGGCGTGCCCTCCTGCGGCAGATCGACGCCGACGCCGTCGCCGCGCGGATAGCGGAAGGCGATCGGGCCCTTGTCGTAGGCCGCGGCGGTTGCGACCATGTGGACCAGTTCAGCTTCGTCGGCGGCGGCCATCACCACCATGTTGGGAAGGATGCCGAGGAACGCGATGTCGAACGAGCCGGCGTGGGTCGCGCCGTCGGCGCCGACCAGGCCGGCGCGGTCGAGCGCGAAACGCACCGGGAGGTTCTGGATCGCCACGTCATGGACGACCTGATCGTAGCCGCGCTGCAGGAAGGTTGAATAGATCGCGCAAAAGGGCTTGTAGCCCTCGGTCGCGAGGCCGGCGGCGAAGGTCACCGCATGCTGTTCGGCGATGCCGACGTCGAAGGTCCGCTTGGGGAAGACCTTCTGGAACAGGTCCACGCCAGTCCCGGACGGCATCGCCGCGGTGATGGCGACGATCTTGTCGTCCTTCTCGCCTTCCTTGATCAGGGACTGGCCGAAAACCTTGGTGTAGGACGGCGCATTGGCCTTGGGCTTGACCTGGGCCCCGGTCACCACGTCGAATTTGTTGACGCCGTGATATTTGTCGTCGGCGGCTTCGGCGGGCGCATAGCCCTTGCCCTTCTGCGTCACGACATGAATCAGGATCGGACCGCCGATGTCGGCGTCGCGGACGTTCTTCAGCACCGGCAGAAGATGGTCGAGATTGTGACCGTCGATCGGGCCGATGTAATAGAATCCAAGCTCCTCGAACAGGGTTCCGCCGGTGACATAGGTTCGCGCGTGCTCCACGGCGCGGGTGATGGCGCTTTCCACGGTCTTGGGCAGATGCCGGGCGATCGACTTCCCGGCGTCGCGCAGCTTCAGATAGGTGCGGCCGGAGGAGAGGCGGGCAAGATAGGCCGACATGGCGCCGACGGGCGGCGCGATCGACATGTCGTTGTCATTGAGAATGACGATGAGGCGCGAATGCGAAGCGCCGGCGTTGTTCATGGCTTCATAGGCCATGCCCGCCGACAGCGACCCGTCGCCGATGACCGCGATCACATTGTTGTCGCCGCCCGAAAGCGTGCGCGCGACCGCCATGCCGAGGCCAGCGGAAATCGAGGTAGAGGAATGGGCGGCGCCGAACGGGTCGTATTCGCTCTCCGAGCGCCTGGTGAATCCGGAAAGACCGCCGCCCTGACGCAGCGTCTTGATGCGATCGCGCCGGCCGGTGAGGAGCTTGTGCGGATAGGCCTGGTGGCCGACGTCCCAGATGATCCGGTCTTTCGGCGTATTAAAGACATAATGCAAGGCGACGGTCAGTTCGACGACGCCGAGGCTTGAGCCGAGATGGCCGCCGGTGACGGAAACGGTGTCGATGGTGGCGCGCCGAAGATCTTCGGCCAGCGCGCGCAGGTCGCTTTCCGGCAGCCGACGGAGATCGGCAGGGATTTTGACGCGGTCGAGGACAGGGGTCGTCGAATTGTTGTTCACGGCGCACTCGATCAAACTTCGCACCCTCCGAGCAGAGGCCCAGAACGCTCCTTTGCGGCCGGGATGCGAAAACGCGGCGGCCTCCGAGCTCGCGAACGGGTAGTCTGCGGGCCGCGGAAGCGCGAAAGGGTGCTTTACACGCTGAGCGTCCGGGGGGCAATCACGCGATTGAATTTTGTTGACAGTCCGTTAACGGGAGTGGCTCGCGATCCGGCGCCGGCAATCGGCTTGACGGTTCTGCGGTGGAAGGCTTTGATTCGGGCAGAATCGAAGCGTCGGACCGCAAGGCTTCGTGATCGGGAGGCGGCCATGAGCATGGGCGAGCCGGGATTTGTTCCGCGTCATACTTTAGGCGAGGCCATCGAACGTCTGCGTTCGCGATGGGGTTGGTTCGTCGCTTATGGCGCGCTGTGCCTGGCCTTCGGCGTCCTGGCCTTGACCATGGCGGCGGCGTCGACCCTGGCCATCGTCTTTTTCGTCGCGTTCATGCTGATCCTCGCCGGCGGCTTCGAAATCATCCTCGGGTTCAATTCGCGCGACTGGCCATCCTTCTTCCTTTGGGTGATCAGCGGCTTGTTTTACTTGGTTTTCGGGGCTTTTGCGCTGGCCCAGCCGACCGCCGCAGCCGCCGTCCTGACCGTTTTCGCCGGCGTGGGCTTCCTGGTGGCGGGACTGGCGCGCATCTGGCTCGGCTTCAAGCTCCCGGCCGGGCCGAAGGCCTTCATTGTCTTCGCAGGGGTGGTCACGACCTTGCTGGGCGCCCTGATTCTCGGGGGCTGGCCGGGCAACACCATGCTCGTTCTCGGCGTCCTTTTCGGCGTCGACATGGTGTTCTATGGCGCGAGCTGGATCGCGCTCGGGCTGAAATTGCGGCCCTGAAAACGTCCTTTGACCTTCGTCGGCTTGGCTTTTGCCCGGCGGGGATGATAAAGGCCGGGGACCTCGACCAATCTCCTACACCTTCTGACCGATGCGTCAGACAAATCTGACGGCATGAGGATTCGATCATGGCGAAATGGGTTTATTCATTCGGTGATGGCAAGGCGGAAGGCGCCAGCGCCATGAAGAATCTGCTTGGCGGCAAGGGCGCCAATCTGGCGGAGATGGCCAATCTGGGTCTGCCTGTTCCGCCCGGATTCACCATCTCGACCGAAGTCTGCACCTATTATTACGCCAACGGCCAAACCTATCCCGCCGATCTGGCGGCGCAGGTGGAGGCCGCGCTCGCCCACGTCGGCAAACTCGCCGGCCACACATTCGGCGATCCCGACGATCCGCTGCTGGTCTCGGTGCGCTCGGGCGCCCGCGCGTCCATGCCGGGCATGATGGACACCGTGCTCAATCTCGGCCTCAATGACGGGACGGTCGCGGCGGTCGCCAAATCCTCCGGCGACGAGCGGTTCGCCTGGGATTCCTATCGCCGCTTCATCCAGATGTACTCCAATGTCGTGCTCAACGTGGAGCACCACAATTTCGAGGAGATCCTTGAGGTCTTCAAGGACCAGAAAGGCTATCACCAGGACACCGACCTTTCGGCCGACGACTGGCGCAAGGTCGTCGCCGGCTACAAGGAGGCGGTGCAGCGCGAGACGGGCAAGCCCTTCCCGCAGGATCCGAAGGAACAGCTCTGGGGCGCGATCGGCGCGGTCTTCTCCTCGTGGATGAACCAGCGCGCCATCACCTATCGCCGCCTGCACGACATTCCGGAGAGCTGGGGCACGGCCGTCAATGTCCAGGCCATGGTCTTCGGCAATATGGGTGAGACCTCGGCGACCGGCGTCGCCTTCACCCGCAATCCCTCGACGGGTGAAAACGCCCTTTACGGCGAGTTCCTGATCAACGCCCAGGGCGAGGACGTGGTCGCGGGCATTCGCACGCCGCAGAACATCACCGAGGCCGCGCGGATCGCCGCCAAGTCGGACAAGCCCTCGCTGGAACAGGCGATGCCTGAGGTGTTCGCCGAATTCGTCCGCGCGACCGAATTGCTCGAGAAGCACTATCGCGACATGCAGGACATGGAATTCACCGTCGAGCGCGGCAAATTCTGGATGCTGCAGACCCGCAACGGCAAGCGCACCGCGCGCGCCGCCCTGCGCGTCGCTGTGGAAATGGCCAATGAGGGCCTGATCTCCCGCGCCGAGGCGATCACGCGGATCGAGCCTGGCTCGCTCGACCAGTTGTTGCATCCGATGCTCGACCCCAAGGCCGAGCGCAAGATTATCGCCACCGGACTACCGGCCTCGCCCGGCGCCGCGAGCGGCGAGATCGTCTTTTCGTCCGACGAAGCCGAGGCGCTCAAGGCCTCCGGCCGCAAGGTCATTCTAGTGCGCGTCGAAACCTCGCCGGAAGACATTCACGGCATGCATGCGGCGGAGGGCATTCTCACGACGCGCGGCGGCATGACCTCGCATGCGGCGGTGGTCGCGCGCGGCATGGGCAAGCCCTGCGTTTCGGGCGCCGGTTCGGTGCGCGTCGATTACGCCGCCCAGACCATGACCGCGCTGGGCAAGACCTTCGCCAAGGGCGACATCATCACCATCGACGGCGCGACCGGCCAGGTGATGGAAGGCGCCGTTCCGATGCTGCAGCCTGAACTTTCCGGCGATTTCGCCGTGCTCATGGGCTGGGCCGACGCCGACCGCCGTCTGAAGGTGCGCACGAACGCCGATACGCCGAACGATGCGCGCATCGCCCGCAAATTCGGCGCGGAAGGCATCGGCCTCTGCCGCACCGAGCACATGTTCTTCGACAATGACCGCATCGTCGCCGTGCGCGAGATGATTCTCGCGGACAATGAGGAAGGCCGCCGCGCGGCGCTGGCCAAGATCCTGCCGATGCAGCGCGGCGACTTCGCCGCTTTGTTCGAGATCATGCACGGTCTGCCGGTGACGATCCGCCTGCTCGATCCGCCGCTGCATGAATTCCTGCCGCATACCGCGGAAGAAATCGCGGAGGTCGCCGCCGCGACCGGCGCGAGCCCGGAAAAGCTCAAGCGCCGCGCCGACGAATTGCACGAGTTCAACCCGATGCTCGGCTTCCGCGGCGTGCGTCTGGCCATCGCCTTCCCGGAAATCGCCGAAATGCAGGCCCGCGCCATTTTCGAGGGCGCGGTCGAAGCGCAGAGAAAAACCGGCGAGACGGTGACCCCAGAAATCATGGTTCCGCTGGTTTTCTCGAAGCGCGAACTCGATCTGGTCAAGGCGCGCATCGACGCCATGGCCGAAGCGGTGGCCAAGGAAACCGGGGTGACGATTCCCTATGTCGTCGGCACGATGATCGAATTGCCGCGCGCCGCCCTGCGCGCCGGCGAGATCGCGGAGACGGCGGAATTCTTCTCCTTCGGCACCAACGACCTGACCCAGACGACGCTCGGCATTTCGCGCGACGACGCCGGCTCCTTCCTCGGCGCCTATGTCCAGAAGGGCATCCTGCCCCAGGACCCCTTCGTCTCGCTCGATCAGGACGGCGTCGGCGAATTGGTGGCTTTGGCCGCCGAGCGCGGCCGGAAGACGCGCGAGAAGATCAAGCTCGGCATCTGCGGCGAACATGGCGGCGACCCGTCCTCCATCGCGTTCTGCGAAAAGACGGGCCTTGATTACGTGTCCTGCTCGCCCTATCGCGTGCCGATCGCCCGCCTTGCGGCGGCGCAGGCGGCGCTCGGCCAGGCCGCGCGCTCGACCGCCTGATTTGATGAGTAAGCCCTTCTCCCCTTGCGGGAGAAGGGGATACGGCGGCCACGGAGCATGATCTTGCGGCAGGCTCAACATCGTTTGACGATCGCCACGCGCGGGCGCGGTCTGGTTGAATTCACCCGCGACGCGCGCGCCTTTCTTGATTCGAGCAGGTTGCAGCTCGGACAGATGACGGTTTTCTGCCGTCACACCTCGGCGTCCCTTCTCATCCAGGAAAACGCCGACCCTTCGGTCTGCGAGGATCTGCAAGCCTTTTTTGATCGGATCGCGCCCGAAGGGCAGGGCCTCTACCGCCATGAGAACGAGGGCCCGGACGACATGCCCGCGCATTTGCGCGCCGCCCTGACTCCGTTGAGCCTGGTTATCCCTTTCGCTGACGGCGAGTTGCTGCTGGGGCCATGGCAGGGGCTCTATCTGTTCGAGCATCGCCGCGCGCCGCACCGCCGAGAGGTGGTCCTGCACGCTGTCGGCGAATGACGTCGGCCTTTCGTTTTCGTTGAGGCTTCATGACGGCGCCCTTTCCCGATCTGGCTTCGATTTCCGCTGGTGGCAAGCGCAGTCTTTCGCGCGCGCTCGCGCTCATCGAGACGCATGAGGGGGCGCCGGAACTGGCGGCATTGCTTGATGCGGCGCTGGCGCAGACGCGCGCCCATACCGCCGGCCTGACGGGTCCGCCCGGCGTCGGCAAATCCACGCTGACCAACGCCTTGTTGCGCGACTGGCGTGGGCGCGGCGAAACGGTCGGCGTGATCGCGGTCGATCCCTCGTCGCGGCGCACCGGCGGCGCGCTGCTCGGCGACCGCGCGCGCATGGCGACCGATCCCGACGATCAAGGCGTATTCGTGCGCTCCATGGCCGCGCGCGACCGGCTCGGCGGCTTGTCGGACCAGACCATCGCCGCGGCCGCCCTGATGCGCGCGCTATTTGATCGCGTGCTGATTGAAAGCGTTGGCATCGGCCAGTCGGAGGCCGATATTTCCTTCGCCGTCGATACGGTCATTCTCTGCGTCCAGCCGGGCTCGGGCGACTCGCTGCAATTCATGAAGGCCGGCGTGATGGAATTGCCCGACATCGTCGTGGTGACCAAGGCCGACATGGGCGATACGGCGAAACGGGCCAAAAGCGAAGTCGAGGGCGCGCTGACCTTGTTCGAGCGCGACGACGATTGGCGCGTGCCGGTCATTCTGGCGTCCGCCGCGAGCGGCGCCGGCATGGCGGAACTGCATCAGGCGCTCGCTGGCCATCGCGTCTGGGCTGAAAAAGGCGGCGCGATGAAGGCGCGCCGGCTGGCCCAGGAAAAAGCCTGGGTGGAGGAATCGATCCGTGCGCGCTTCGGCAGTGAAGGCCTTGCGCACGCAAGTTCGATCGGCTCTGCGGCGAAGGGGCCGTTCACGCGCGAATTGGAAGTCGCGCGCGAATTGACGCGACGGCTGGGGGCTTAGGGCGCGATCAGCCGATAATGGCGAGCGAGCGCGGTGAGGCCGCGACGCAGGATGAAGAGGGCGACGGCGCCGGCCAGTTTCGCATCCCTATAGGCGCCGATCTCGCGGCCGACGTCCACGATTTCGCGATCTTCAAGAACCATGGCCGCCAAGGGCTCGCGAAAGTCCTCCGGGACGGATTCGCGCGCGGCGCGGAATTTCTGGAGATTTTCGATCTGGCTTTCGCAGCGCCACAAACCTTTGGGCGAATAAGGCGCCGAAACCTCCTGCGATGGATCGAGCGAGCGCAGGGGATCGAGGCCGGCGCGAAAGAAAGCCTCGCGATATTTCTCGCCGGCCTGTGCCAAGGCGAAATTGCGGGCCTTGTCGGCGCGGTCGAGCTGGTTGCGGTCGCGCAGGCGCGCGAGCGGCCCGTCATCGAGCCGCATGCGGACCAGTTCGACCGTCGCCTCCTCGAATTTATCGCCGCGTGCGATTTCGACCGTTTCGGAAAAGGTTTCGATCCGCGCCGCGCCGCCGGCTTGCATGAGGCGTTCGACGCTGGGGCCATCCGGCGCACGCTGACCCATGCGCTGAAACTTCTGAAGCGCGCGCCGCGCGCCCTCCTGTGTCGGTGTGTCCAGGCAGGATAGCTGGGGCAGGGAAATTTTCATTTTGCGGGTCTTCGTCATCTTACGCTCGCAGTCGGGAAATGAAGGTTGTCAGGCGGCGGCGAAATCGCTGACGGTGAGCGTCAACTCCGCGCCGGCGCCATAGGTCGCGCAGAATTTTTCCGGCGACAGGCCGCGGCGGATGATCCGGCCGCGCGCAAGCAACTCGACCAGCGGACGTTCCAGCGCCCCGAACTGCCGGGTGCGGGCGTTGCGCGGCGCGACGACCTCCAGAGTGAAGGTAGCATTGATGCGGCCCGGCTTCTGGGCGTTGAGGCGGCGGGAGGCCTGATCGAGCCATTCCTCATAGGCCTCCGATCGGACGAGGCCTTGTGGGGTCGGGACATAAAGAATGGAAGCCGGCGGCGGGGGCGGGACATGGACGTTGATGACCTGCGCGGCAGGGCGGGGCTCGGCGCTGAGACCGAAATGGCCGGTCTTCGGCAGGGCGGGGCGCTGCTTGATGGTTTCGACCCGGAGGGGCCGGGCGCCGGCGCGCGGAACGATGATGCTGGTGGAGGAAAAGGGCGAAAAGACGCGGAATGGGGCGGGGAAAGACATGGTCGCCTTGGAAGGTGGGAAGGGAAGAACTTGACTGCGCAGCAAAAAAGAACATAAGTGGAACATATTCCGTCTGTCAATGGGCAAAATCCCACTGGACCGAACAGGGTTAATTTGGGAAATATCCCATCATGGATGAAGCGATCCGAAACCGCGTGAAAGCCGAGATGGAGCGGCAAGGCCTCGACATGAAGGGCCTGTCCAAGCTCGCCGGCCTTGGCGAAACCTATGTGCGCGACGCGCTCAAGCGCGACCGCGGCGGCTCCCTGCCGGCGCTCAACAAGCTGGCGGCGGCCCTGGGGCGGTCGCTCGACTGGCTCCTGACAGGAGCGGAAACGGCGGGCGGCGAATTCGCGCCGGACCGGCCGCAGCGCCGGCGCCTCGACACCAGCGTGGACCGGAAAATCATCGATGGCGCGACCGAGGCCGGCGCGACCATCCTCGAGGTCGACGTGCGCGCAGGCGCTGGCGGCGGTGGCGTTCCGGTCGAGGCCTTCGTCCATGACGAGCATGGAAATGTCTATGCGGCGGAAGGGATTGCGGCCGAATGGAGCGTGCCTTCGGCCATCCTTCAGGGCATGTTGCACGCCTCGCCGCGCCATGTTCGGGTCTTCGAGGTCGTGGGCGATTCGATGGAGCCGCGCCTGTTCGAGGGCGACCGGGTCTTCATCGACCTGCGCTACACGACGCCGAGCCCCGAGGGCATTTTCGCGCTCTGGGACGGGTTCGGCCTGGTCGTCAAGCGGCTCCAGATCGTCAGGAACTCGGAGCCGACGAGGGTGCGGGTCATTTCCGCCAATTCATCCTATGCGCCCTATGAGGCTTCGCTGGACGAGATCCGGATCATCGGGCGTTTCGCCGGACGCTTCACGGTCAACTGAGCGCGCGGCGAAGGCACTGCTGTTTCCGTTACAAAAATGGGAAAAATCCCAAAAATAGAAAAAGCCCATCAAAGCCCATTGACGGGTCGACCGACTTTTGCTAGAAATATCCATGTTGACGATCTGCGCCCGGCGCTCCCGAGAGGGGACGCCGGGCTTTGTTTTGGCCGGCGCGGCGCCGGCAAGCCGACGAACTGGAAGAAATATGGCGTCCGATCCGCGCGACATGGCGAAAAAGAAAAGCAAGGACCGGGGCGCGGCGAAAGCGTTGAGGCGCGAGACAGCGCCGTCCTGCGCCGATCGCGATCTGGCGATCCTGAACATGCGCCTGCTTGGCCTGACCTTCCCCGAGATCGCCCGCAAATTGCCGGAGATGGGATTTCGCGCGGTCGGCGTCAGCCGTGTCCACGCGATCGTCGCCAAGAGCCTGCGGTCCTGCCGCGACCAGCCGGCGCGGGAATTGCGCCAGCTCGAATTGCTGCGGCTCGATCAATTGCAGGCCGCCCATTATCCGGCGGCGATGGGCGGCGCCGCCGCCGCCGCCACGCGCGTTCTGTCGATCATGGATCGCCGCGCCAAATTGCTCGGCCTCGACGCCGGCTCCGAGGCCGCGGTTTCGCTCGACGCGGCGCGCGACACGCTGCTCAAGAAGCTCGACGCTTTGGCGCGCGGCCAGACGAAGGACGGCGCCGCCAAGGCGGAAAAATAACCCACCATGGACAGGACGCCCACCGACGCGCGCGCTCTGGCGCGGCTGAGCCCGCGCGAGCGCGCCGCCTTTTTCGGGCGGCTCGACGCCGACGAACTGGAATCATTGAAGACCCTGTGGCCCTTCTGGGCGCGGCCCGAACAGCTCGCGCCGCCGGGCGACTGGGTCTATTGGCTGCCTCTGGCCGGGCGCGGCTGGGGCAAGACCCGCACTGGGGCGGAAACCGTGCGTCATTGGACTCGCGATTTTTCCCTGGTCAATCTGATCGGCGCCACCGCCGATGATGTGCGCGACGTAATGGTAGAGGGTGAATCGGGCGTGCTGGCGGTCTGTCCGCGCGACGAACGTCCTCGCTACGTCGCGCACAGGCGGCGGCTGGAATGGCCCAATGGCGCGCGGAGCCTGCTCTTTTCCGCCGAGGAGCCGGAGCGGCTGCGCGGCAAGCAGCATATGAAGCTGTGGGCCGACGAGCTCGCCGCCTGGCGTTATCCGGACGCCTGGGACCAGGCGGTGTTCGGCCTGCGCCTCGGCGCACAGCCTCAGGCGATCATCACCACGACGCCGCGCCCGACCCGGCTGATGCGCGAACTTCTGGCGGACCCGCTGACCTTTTCGACGCAGCATTCGACCTATGAGAATTTCGGCAATCTCGCCGAGAGTTTTCTGGCGCGGGTCGTGCGCAAATATGAGGGCACGCGGCTGGGCCGCCAGGAATTGCACGCCCATATGCTGCTCGACGTTCCTGGCGCGCTGTGGACGCGCGAGATGATCGAGGCCGCGCATGTGGCGAAGGAAATAACGTCGAAACTCGGGCGTATCGTCGTGGCTCTGGATCCGCCCGCGACCTCGGGCGAGAACGCCGACGAATGCGGCATGATCGTCGCCGGGCTGGCGGCGGACAAAAAGGTTTTCGTGCTGGCCGACCTGTCGCGCCAAGGCGAGACGCCGCTTGGCTGG
>JAJXYV010000109.1 GCA_021780435.1 Pseudomonadota bacterium | reverse complement strand
TCGCGGGCTGCGCGCCTCATCCGGGATGGATCATGGAGACGCTTCAGGCCCTGGCGACCGACGATCTCACGGCCGCCGATCTTGACGCCCTGGGCCGTCCGAAATTCTTCGCCGCCCATCTCGCCCATCATGGCTGCTCGCGCAATGAATTCTATGAATTCAAGGCCAGCGCCCGTGAGTTGTCGGAGCGCGGCTGCATGATGGAGCATCTCGGCTGCAAGGCGACGCAGGCGATTGGCGATTGCAACCAGCGCGCATGGAACGGCGGCGGTTCGTGCACCCACGCGGGCTTCGCGTGCATTTCGTGCACCGCGCCCAATTTCGAGGATGTCCGCAATTTCCACGTTACGCCCAAGATCGCGGGCATTCCGGTCGGCCTGCCGCTCGACATGCCCAAGGCCTGGTTCATGACGCTTGCCGCGCTCTCCAAATCGGCGACGCCCGAGCGGGTGCGGAAAAACGCCGAGGCCGATCGCATCGTCGAAAATCCGAGACGCGGCAAATGACGCGTCTGGTCGTCGGGCCGTTCAACCGCGTCGAAGGCGATCTCGAACTCACCCTCGACATTGCCGAGGGGCGCGTCGCCGAGGCGCGGGTGGCGACCACGCTCTATCGCGGCTTCGAGCAGATTCTGGCCGGCCGGCCCGCCGCCGACGCCTTGACCATCGCGCCCCGCATCTGCGGCATCTGCTCGCTGTCGCAGAGCATGGCGGCGGCGGCGGCTTTGCGCGCGGTCAGCGGCGCGCGGCCGCCGCCCAATGGCGAACTCGCCGCCAATATCGCCCATGCGGCGGAAAATATCGCCGACCACCTGACCCATTTCTATCTGTTCTTCATGCCGGATTTTTGCCGCGCCTGCTACGCGGATGCGGCGTGGTTTCCGGAGGTCGCGGCGCGGTTCAAAGCTGTTTCCGGCGCGGCGGCGCAGGATGTTTTGCCGGCGCGCGCGAGGCTGCTGCACGTCATGGGCCTGGTCGCCGGCAAATGGCCGCATTCTCTGGCGATCCAGCCCGGCGGCGTCACCCGCGCGCTCGACCTCGGCGAGAAGATGCGGCTCATCGCGATCTTCGGCGATTTCCGCGCCTTTCTGGAAAAGACCCTCTTCGCCGCGCCGCTGGAGCAGGTCGCGGCGATCGCGACGCCCGAGCAACTCGATGATTATGCCCAGGGGCAGGGGGATTTCGCCGCCTTCCTGCGGCTGGGGAAAAGCCTGCGGCTTGACGAACTCGGCCGCGTGGCGTTGCCCCTCATCTCTTTCGGCGCCTATCACCGCGCGCAAGGCGCGCTGTTCCCGGCCGGCCTGTTCGATCCGCGCGCGGGCGAGGCGAGGGCGCTGCCGGTCGGCGCCATTGGCGAGGACGTCGCCTTTTCCTTCCTGCACGAGAATTCGGCCGATCCGGCTCAGGCTGTCACCTTGCCCAACGCCGAGCGCGAAAACGCCTATTCCTGGGCCAAGGCGCCGCGCCTTGCCGGCGAGCCCGCCGAAACCGGCGCCGTGGCGCGGCAGGCGGTCGCGGGCGATTCGCTGATCCGCGCCCTGATCGCCAAGGGACGAGGAATTCCGGGCGGAACGCATGTCTTCGTCCGCGTCGTGGCGCGGGTGATGGAGATCGCGCGCCTCGCGCTCGCGGCCGAAGGCTGGGCGCGGGAGTTGCGGCTGAACGAGAGTTTTTCCGAACATGCGCCCGCGCCGGTTCGTGGCGCCGGAATCGGGATGGTCGAGGCCGCGCGTGGCGCGCTCGGTCATTGGCTGAGCGTCGAAAAGGGCTTGATCCAACGCTATCAGATCGTGGCGCCGACGACCTGGAATTTCTCGCCGCGCGACGCGCGGGGGATTCCCGGCCCGCTGGAGCAGGCGCTCGTCGGGGTCGAGACCGGCGCGGCCGGCGCCAAGGCTCCGGCGATCCAGCACGTTGTCCGCTCTTTCGATCCTTGCATGGTCTGCACCGCGCATTGAACCTCGACGTTCTGGCGTTTCGTCCGTCCGCACCCCATTTGCCAGTCTTTCGCCGCGCGCCGGGTCTTTCCCCGCGGCCATGGAGCGCCAAAATGAATTTAGGCCAGATGCATTACCTGCCTCTCGCGCTCCCCTTTTTCGCTCTGCTGATCGGGTCGCTGCTCTTCCTGATCGTCCTGGTGCAGATCGGCGTGTTGAAATACGCCTATACGCGCCTCGGGGTGAGCGCGGGCGCCGCCTATCTGCTGCTGATCGGTTCGCTGGTCGGCAGCTATTTCAACATTCCCATCGGCATATTGCCCGGGCGGGACATCGTGGCGGGGCAGGAGATCAGCTTCTACGGCATGCATTATATGGTGCCGCTCCTCGCGCACAGGCCGGGAACGATCCTCGCGGTCAATGTCGGCGGCGCGGTCATTCCCGGCTTCATGTCGCTCTATCTTCTCTCTCTGCATCGGCTCTGGACGAAGGGGGTCATTGCGACCGCCGTGGTCGCCGCCGTCTGCCACCGCCTTGCCACGCCCGTTCCCGGGCTGGGCGTCGCCTTGCCGGTTTTCGTTCCCGCCGTCGCCACCGCGCTGGTCGCGATTGTTCTGTCACAACGGCAAGCCGCGCCGCTGGCCTATATCGCCGGCAGCCTGGGCGTGCTCATCGGCGCCGATCTCCTCAATCTCGGCAGGCTTCAGGGCCTCGGCGCGCCGGTCGCCTCGATCGGCGGGGCCGGCACGTTCGATGGGATCTATCTGTGTGGGATTCTCGCCGTGCTGCTCGCGAGCCTGTCAGGGCCCCCTGACGACCGGAACGCATTCACTGGACGCTCCCGCGCTTCTTGACGCCTTAGGCGTCGCGGGGTGAGGAAAATTGGCTTCCATCTGGCTGGAAACAAACTTTTCAGTCGGTTCGACGATATTTTTCGCGAAGCCGTCCTGATGTTTTTATAATATATTGAAATAACACGAATAATAAAAATATGCGACCTTCCGTCGCACTTGGCGCCCTTCTTGCCGAAGTCTCCTCAATCGCCCGCCGGATCGGGTCGGGTGAAGAAGGAAAGGACGGGGAGGCGCCGCATGTCCGTAGTCGAGACATTTTACGATGTGATTCGCCGGCAGGGGATTACGCGCCGGAGTTTCACGAAATTCTGCTCGCTCACCGCAGCCAGCATGGGGCTCGGCGCGACCGGCGCGGCCAAGGTCGCGCAGGCTCTGGAGACCAAGCCGCGCGTTCCGGTGATCTGGATGCACGGACTTGAGTGCACCTGCTGCTCGGAAAGCTTCATCCGCTCGGCGCATCCTCTGGTGAAGGATGTCGTGCTGTCGATGATCTCGCTCGATTATGACGACACGATCATGGCGGCGGCGGGCTTCCAGGCCGACGCGATCCTCAAGGAGACCCGGGAAAAGCACAAGGGCAATTACATTCTCGCGGTCGAGGGCAATCCGCCGCTCAATGAAGACGGCATGTTCTGCATCGACGGCGGCCGTCCCTTTGTCGAAAAGCTCAAGGAAATGGCGTCCGACGCGCAGGCGATCATCGCCTGGGGCGCCTGCGCCTCCTGGGGCTGCGTCCAGGCCGCCAAGCCCAATCCGACCCAGGCCACGCCGATCGACAAGGTCATCACCGACAAGCCGATCATCAAGGTGCCGGGCTGCCCGCCGATCGCCGAGGTCATGACCGGCGTCGTCACCTATATCCTGACCTTCGGCCGGCTGCCCGAACTCGACCGCCAGGGCCGGCCGCAGATGTTCTATTCGCAGCGCATCCACGACAAGTGCTATCGCCGCCCGCATTTCGACGCCGGCCAGTTCGTCGAGCAATGGGACGACGAAAACGCCCGTCAGGGCCGCTGCCTCTACAAGATGGGCTGCAAGGGCCCGACCACTTACAACGCCTGCTCCACCGTGCGCTGGAACAATGGCGTGTCCTTCCCGATCCAGTCCGGCCACGGCTGCATAGGCTGTTCCGAGGACGGGTTCTGGGACAAGGGGCCCTTCTACGAGCGGCTCTCCAACATCAAGCAATTCGGCGTCGAGGCCAATGCCGACAAGGTCGGCATCGCGGTCGCCGGCGCGGTGGGCGTGGGCGTCGCCGCCCATGCCGCCGTCACGGCGGTCTCGCGCGTCACGGTCAAGCACGACGACAAGGCGCCGCCGAAGGGCTGAGCGCGGTCGTCAATGCGAAGGCCGGCGGAGGCGATCTCCCCCGTTTCCGCCGGCCGATCGGACGCCCGTCTCGCGACGGGTTCTGTCCGCCGGCCATAACTACGAATTTCGAGGAAATCTCCCATGGGCGTCCAGACACCGAACGGCTTCAATCTCGACACTTCCGGCAAGCGGATCGTCGTCGATCCGGTCACGCGCATCGAAGGCCATATGCGCGTCGAAGTGAATGTCGATTCCGACAATGTCATCCGCAACGCCGTCTCCACCGGCACGATGTGGCGCGGCATCGAGGTCATCCTGCGCGGCCGCGACCCACGCGACGCCTGGGCCTTCACCGAGCGGATCTGCGGCGTCTGCACCGGCACCCACGCGCTGACCTCGGTGCGCGCCGTGGAAGACGCGCTGCAGATCAGGATTCCGGAAAACGCCAATTCGATCCGCAACCTGATGCAGCTCGCTCTGCAGGTGCACGACCATATCGTGCATTTCTATCACCTTCACGCGCTCGACTGGGTCGATGTGGTTTCGGCGCTTTCGGCGGACCCCAAGGCGACCTCGGCGCTGGCGCAGTCGATCTCGCCCTGGCCTTTGTCGTCGCCCGGCTATTTCCGCGATCTGCAGGGCCGGCTCAAGCGCTTCGTCGATTCCGGCCAGCTCGGCCCGTTCAAGAACGGCTATTGGGGCAGCAAGGCCTATCGCCTGCCGCCCGAGGCCAATCTGATGGCGGTGGCGCATTATCTCGAAGCGCTCGATTTCCAGAAGGAAATCGTGAAGATCCATACAATCTTCGGCGGCAAGAATCCGCATCCGAACTGGCTGGTCGGCGGCGTGCCGTGCCCGATCAATGTCGATGGCGTGGGCGGCGTCGGCGCGATCAATATGGAGCGCCTGAATTACATCACGGAGATCATCGACCGTTCGATCGAATTCAACGATCAGGTTTATCTGCCCGACGTGGCGGCGATCGGCTCGTTCTACAAGGACTGGCTCTATGGCGGCGGCCTGTCGGGCAAGTCGGTCCTCGCCTATGGCGACGTGCCGGAAAACGCCAATGATTATTCCCCCGCGAACCTCCTGTTGCCGCGCGGCGCGATCATCAACGGCAATCTCAACGAGATTCATCCGGTCGATCATCGCGATCCGAACGAGATCCAGGAATTCGTGACCCATTCCTGGTACAAATACCCCGACGAGACCAAGGGCCTGCACCCGTGGGACGGCGTCACCGACCCGCATTACGAGCTCGGCCCCAACACCAAGGGCACGCGCACCAATATCGAGAGCCTCGACGAGGGCGGCAAATATTCCTGGATCAAGGCGCCGCGCTGGAAGGGCCATGCGATGGAAGTCGGCCCGCTTGCGCGCTGGATCGTCGGCTACGCCCAGGGCAAGCCCGAATTCAAGGAGCCGGTCGACAAGCTGCTCAAGGATCTCGGCCTGCCGACCGCCGCTTTGTTCTCGACGCTTGGCCGCACCGCTGCGCGCGCGCTGGAAAGCCAGTGGGCCGCCTACAAGATGCGGCATTTCCAGAACAAGCTGATCGCCAACATCAAGGCCGGCGACAGCTCGACCGCCAATGTCGACAAGTGGGAGCCGAAAACCTGGCCGTCCGAGGTCAAGGGCGTCGGCTTCACCGAGGCGCCGCGCGGCGCGCTCGCCCACTGGATCAAGATCAAGGATACGAAGATCGAGAATTACCAGGCAGTCGTGCCGACCACCTGGAACGGCTCCCCGCGCGATCCGCAGGGCAATATCGGCGCCTTCGAGGCCTCGCTGATGGACACGCCGATGGCCGACCCGAACCAGCCGGTCGAAATCCTGCGTACGCTCCATTCGTTCGATCCGTGCCTCGCGTGCTCGACCCATGTGATGAGCGAGGACGGCCAGGAGATGGCCAAGGTGACGGTGCGGTGAGAAGCCGAAGGCTCCGGCCGGCGCACCGGCCGGAGCGCCTGAAGCAAGCATGAAGAAAATTCGGGAGGCCGCGATGAACGTAATTACGCAGGTCAACGATATTTCGGACTCGCACGGCGAAAAGACCGTCGCGCGCCGCACGGTTTATGTCTATCAGGCGCCGGTGCGCGTCTGGCACTGGCTCAACGCCCTCTGCATGGTGACGCTGTTCATCACCGGCTACCTGATCGCTTCGCCGCCAGACAGCGTGACCGGAGAGGCCTACGACCATTTCCAGATGGGCTATATCCGTTTCGCCCATTTCGCCGCAGGCCAGTCCATGGCGGCTCTGTTCCTGCTGCGGATCTACTGGGCTTTCGTCGGCAACGCCCACGCCAGCCAGATATTTTTCGTTCCGGTGTGGCGCGCCGATTTCTGGAAGGGCGTGCTGCACGAAATCCGCTGGTACGCCTTTCTGGAAAAATATCCGAGACAATATATCGGCCATAACCCGCTCGCCCATCTGATGATGTTCAGCATCTTCACCTTGGGAACGCTTTTCATGATCGTCACCGGCTTCGCGCTCTATTCCGAAGGCGCGGGCCGAGAGAGCTGGCAGTACAAGATGTTCGGATGGGTGTTCTCGATCTTTCCGAACAGCCAGGACGTCCACACGTTCCATCATCTCGGCATGTGGGTTCTGGTTTGCTTCACGATCCTCCACATCTACGCCGCGGTGCGCGAGGACATCATGTCGCGCCAGTCGATGATCTCCTCGATGATCTCCGGCGAGCGGCAGTTTCGCGACGAGGGCGTCTGATATGGACGCCTTTCGCCAGCCCAAAATCCTGATGCTCGGCATCGGCAATATTCTGTGGGCCGACGAGGGCTTCGGCGTGCGCGCGCTGGAAACGTTCAACGCGCTCTATGCCGCTTCCCCCAATGTCAGCCTGCTCGATGGCGGAACGCAGGGGCTCTACCTCGTGCAATTCGTGCAGGAGGCGGATTACCTGCTGGTGTTCGACGCCATCGACTATGGCCTCGAGCCGGGAACCCTGAAGCTCGTGCAGGGCGATGAAGTGCCGAAATTCACCGGCGCCAAGAAGATGAGCCTGCACCAGACGGGCTTTCAGGAGGTGCTGTCCGCCGCCGATATGCTTGGCGGTTATCCAGAAAAGCTCGTGCTGATCGGTTGCCAGCCGCAAGACCTCGAAGACTGGGGCGGCCCGCTGACAACGCCCGTCCGCGATCAGTTGCGCCAGGCGGCCGACCTCGCGGCGATCATTCTGGAGCAATGGGGCGCGCGCTGCCGCCTTCGCGCGCGGGGCGAAGCCTTCGCGCCGCTGCTCGGCAACGACATTGACATGACGCATTATGAAATTCAGACGCTGTGATAAAAGAGAGCGGTTCGCTCGCCGCCGCAAGGGAGAGACGAAATGACCAAGCCTGGGAAAACCTTATCGACCGCCGCCGCGCTCGCCGCCTTGTCCGTCCTGGCGAGCGGCCCCGCCGCGGCCCATCCGGGCCTGCACGCCATGGGGTTCCAGGATGGCTTCGTGCATCCCTTCACGGGCGCCGACCATCTGATGGCCATGATCGCCGTGGGCTATTGGGCCGGCCAGTTCGGCGGCCGCATGCGGTTCGTCATTCCGGCGATCTTTGCCGGCGTCATGGTTCTCGGCGCGGCCTTGGGCTTCCATGCGGAGGCGCCCGGCGTGATCGAATATGGAATCGCCGCTTCCGTGGCGGTCATGGGCTTGCTTATCGCCTTTGACGTGAGAATGCCCGCGCCCGCGGCCGCCACCCTTGTCGGGCTGTTCGCCTTCTTCCATGGCTTCGCCCACGGCGCCGAGGCGCCTGCCGCCGCGACCGGGATTTTGTTCTTTTCGGGCTTCGTTCTGGCGAGCCTGACGTTGCAAGGTCTTGGCCTTGGCCTCGCCGGCTTGCGTCCGGGGCGGACCCTGTCGCGCCTTGCCGGCGCGCTGGTCGCGCTGGGCGGCGCCTGGATGCTCGGCAACGCGTGAGGGTGACGAGATGTGCCTCGGCATCCCGATGACCATCATCGAAGGCGACGAGATTTCGGCGCTTTGCGAACGTGGCGACGAAAAGCGGCGGGTGTCGCTGCTCCTCATCGGGTCCCAGCCGGTCGGGACCAAGGTCTTGGTCCATATCGACTCGGCGATCCGGACGCTGGATGAGGACGAGGCGGCCCAACTCGACCGCGCCCTCGACGGACTTGCCGCCGCCTTGCGCGGCGAGGATTTCGAACACGCTTTTGCGGACCTGATCGAACGCGGGCCGCAACTGCCTGATCACCTGCGCTGACGCGGCGCGCGAACGCCGCGAAGCCGCATGATCTTTGGGGCTGGAAAGCTCCTGAACACTTATGTAAAGTCTCTTGCCACGGGACGGCCGCGCATTCCCATGGGAGCGCGGCGGAGAGGAAACGCCATGAAATATCCCGTTCTGGACGCGCTCGCCGAGCGCGCCGGCCTCTATCGGGTCGATGAAACCACTATCGACGCCTTTCTCGCCCCCGCGGCGGGGGAATGTCCTCATGCGCTCCTGTTCTTCTATGGCGCCGCGCCGCGGCCGGAAAGCTCGGACGTCGCCGCCGTGCTGCCGGAAATCCTGCGCGCCTTCGAGGGGCGCCTACGCGGCGCGATCGTCGCGCCTGAGGCCGAAGCCGCGCTCAAGGGCCGCTTCCAGGTTTTCGTCGCGCCGTCGCTGTGCGTGACGCGCGGGTCGGAGCCCGTCGCCGTCCTGCCGAAAATCCTCGATTGGACGGAATATCTCGAACGGATCGAGGCGGCGCTCGACCCGCAGGCGCCGATCTTGAGCGCGCCCAAGGGGCCGAAAGTGGAATTTACCTTTTCTCGGGGAGCGTGAGCGATGAAAGCCGGATTCTGGGTTGCGCCTGAAGGCGCCGAACAGGCGATGAGCGTCATGCCGATCGGCGCCGACCCGCTCGAAGAAATTCCGAGCGCCCGCAAATTGTCGCTGCTCGCGACAGGCGGCGCCGAGGAACTGATCCGGGCCTGCCCACGCGTGCGCAAATTGCTGCCGGAAATCGTCGCTGCGCTTGAAACCCAGCAGGAAAACACGCCGGGACGGCTGTTCGACCTCACCGAATTTTCCGTCGACGAAATCCTGCTCGTCGAACAGGTCATCGGGCAGGGCGAAGTCGCGGGCGTGGTCTCGCTGCCGGATGGCGTCGGCGCGCAGATCGCGGAATCGGTCATGGCCGGCCTGTGGCGTGTGCGCTTCACCGACACGGACGGCAAGCTGTTCGCCGATTATCTCGAAGTGTCGAGCCTGCCGGAGATCGTGCGCCGCGCCGCCATGAACAATTGCCGGCCCTTGACTCCCGGCGAGGCGCCGAAGGGCGCGATGAACGTCATGCCGCTGCTGAGCGAGATCGCCGCTCGCTCCGAGGCGCATCACGCCGGCGCGCCCACGCACACGGTCACTTTTTCGCTGCTGCCGATGTCGCCCGAAGACATGAGCCATCTCCAGGAGCGTCTTGGCTCCGGCGCGGTGCGGCTGGTTTCCAAAGGTTATGGCTCCTGCCGGATTCTTTCGACGTCGACGAAGAATGTCTGGTCGGTCCAGTTCTTCAACGCCATGGATGAGATCATTCTGGACACGCTCGAAATCGGCGACGCGCCGGCGGCGGCCCGCGCGGCGGAAGACGATTTCCGCGACAGCGCCCGGCGCCTGCGCGAGATCGAGGAGGCTTATTTCGCATGAGCGGATTCGAGAATTTCGGCAAAAAGCTGAATGTCGAAGACGATGCGAAAATGGAATGCGGCGTCTGCTGGCGTGTCTATGACCCGGCGGAGGGCGACCCGGTGTGGCAGATCCCGCCGGGAACGCCTTTCACGGCGCTGCCGGAGGATTGGCGTTGCCCGCATTGCGATGCGGCGCAGGAACGCTTCATGAGGCTGGGCGACAATGGATGAAGCGGCGCGTCTAGCGGAATGCGCGCGCCTCGTCGAAGGGCTCGAGGCGCATTTCCGCTTGGTCCATGCGCGGGCGATGAAGGATGTGCCGATCTGCAATGAAATTCTTGGGGTCGCCAGCACCGATTTCCGCGTCTGCGGCGATTGGGCCGTGGGCGTCGTCGTCACGCCCTGGTTCATGAATGTTTTTGCCGCGCCCTTGGCGGCGCCCGTCGCCACCGCGCCGGGCGAGACGCAACGGCTGGCCTTGCCGGCTGGAGAGGTCGATTTCCTTGCCTCCGATCTCGACGGATTCGGCCGCCTGCTGAGCTGTTCGCTCTTTTCGCCGATGGACGAATTCGTCGATCACGAGGCCGCCGTGGCCACGGCGCGCGCCGCGCTCGACGCCCTGCTGACGCCGCCCGCGCCGTCGCCGGAGAAGACCGAGGCGCGGATGGATCGCCGCGCCTTTTTTCGCGGGGGCTTCGCACGGCCCGAGGCGACGCCCGGGGAGGCGCTTCGATGAGCGCGGCCGCGGCGAGCCTGATTTTGCGCGCGCGCCTGAGCGACGAGGCGGTCGAAAGCGTCGAGATCGTCTCGCCGCGCGCCGATCCCTCGCCGGTTTTCATCGGCCTCGCGCCGAGGCAGGCGGCGGTTCTCGCCGGGCGGCTCTTTTCGCTCTGCCCGGCGTCACAATCGATCGCGGCCGAGGCGGCGGGGGAGGCCGCGCTCGGCGTGGCGTCCAAGCCTGAGCAATCCAGATCGCGGGCGCTGAGACTGCTGGGCGAGCGGCTCGGCGAAATGTTGCGCGCGAGCCTGCTCGACTGGCCGCGCGACGCGCCGCCGGCGCCGGAAGACATTGCGCGGTTGCGCGATGCGCTCGCTATCCTGCGCGCCTTGCCCGAAAGCGGCGACGCCCGGATGGCGGATTTGCGCTCCGCCGCTGCGGGCCTGGGCCTTGGGGACGCGCGCGGCGGCTCCAGCTTTTTGGCGCGCCAGATCGCGGAGGCGCAAGAGGATGACGCCCGTTGGGCGGCGCCCCCCGCCGCGGCGGATTATCTGATCGCGCAGGATGACGACGCCGTGCGTGAAGCCATGACCCGTGACGCCAATTTTTCGCGCGCGCCTTCGCTTGCCGGGCGTTGTGTGGAAACCGGCGCCGTCGCGCGTCGAGGCGCGACCCGGGATGGCGTCGCGGCGCGGCTCGCGGCGCGGCTTGACGACATGGCGGCGACACTCGACGCGCTCGACGCCGTGCTGAACGGCGGCGAGGCGCCAGCGGGTTTGCTTTGCGCGCAGGGTGAGACGCCAGGCCAAGGCTTCGCGGCGGTCGATTCCGCGCGCGGCCGCCTTTATCACGCCTTGCGGCTGGACGACGCGGGCCGGATCGCGGATTATCGGATCGTTGCGCCGACCGAATGGAACTTCCATCCCGACGGGCCTTTCGTGCGCGCCTTGCGCGGCGCGAAGATCGGGGCGGGCGCGGCGGCGAAACAGCGGATCGAGCGTCTGGCCTTCGCCTTCGACCCGTGCATTCGCGCCGTTGCGGAAATCGTGGAATAGATCAATGCACGAAATGTCATTGACTGAGAGTGTCGTTGAAATCCTCTGCGAAGAAGGCCGCAAACAGGGCTTTTCGCGGGTGAAAACGGTCTGGCTTGAAATCGGGACATTGTCGGGCGTCGAGCCGGACGCGATGGCCTTCTGTTTCGACGTGGTCACGCGCGGCACTCTTGCGGAAGGCGCGCGGCTCGAGATCGTCCGCACGGAGGGGCAGGGCTGGTGCCTGGCCTGCGAGAAGAATGTGGCGCTCTCCGATCGCTTCGGGGCCTGCCCGGACTGCGGCGGCCACAAGGTCCAGATGACCGCCGGGGACGAAATGCGCGTCAAGGAACTGGAGGTGGAGTGATGTGCACGGTTTGCGGATGCGGGACGGCCACCCAGGAAGGTCAGAAGGCGCCGGG
>JAJXYV010000128.1 GCA_021780435.1 Pseudomonadota bacterium | reverse complement strand
ACCTGCATGGCCAAGGTCGCGACCGCCTGCATCTTCGCCAGCCCCGCGTCGGCGACATGCGCCTGAAAGCCCGCCGCCAGCGTGGCGATGCGCTCCTGCGTGCGCAGCGCGTTTTGCGTCATCGCTTCGGACAGGATCGAGAAATGGAACTGTTCGCGGCGGTCGATGATGGTCGCGAGCGTCGCAATGCCAATCGAGCCGCCGAGATTGCGCATCATGTTGGTCAGCGCGGAGGCGTCCGCGGTATTGCGCGGCGAAAGCCCTGCCGTCGAAATCTGCGACAGCGGGATCGTGAAAAGAGGCTGGCCGACCGCGCGCAACAATTGCGGCAGGATCAGCTGATCGACGCCGACGTCGTGGGTCAGCCCGACATTGATCCAGCAGCTCGCGATGAACAGCAGGGTTCCGACCGCGACCAGCAGGCGCGGATCGATGCGCTTCAGCAGGAAAGGCATGGCCGGAAACAGCATCAGCTGCGGCAGGCCGCTCCACATCACGACATAACCGATCTGCTGCGAATTATAGCCAAGGATCTGCGCGCAATAGAGCGGGATGATATAGATCGAGCCGAAGGACACGGCGCCGAGCACCATCATCAGGAAGCTCGCGCCGCCGACGGCGGGATTGGCCAGCAGACGCAAATTGATCAGAGGCCTGTCAGCGGTCAGTTGCCTGATGATAAAAGCGACGATCGCGGCGCAGGACAGCGTCGAGGCCCAGACGATAAGGCCCGAATCGAACCATCCCTTGCGCTGGCCTTCTTCCAGAACGAAGGTCAGCGACGGCAGGCCGAGGATCATCAGGCCGATCCCGATCCAGTCGCCATCGCGCAATTCGCTCCAGCGAGGAACTGTCTTGTCGAGGCTGATAAATTGCATGGCCGCCGCGACAGGCCCAACGAGAAGGTTGATGTAGAATAGATAGCGCCAGGAAAAATTGTCGCTGAGCCAGCCGCCGACCGTCGGGCCGATGGCCGGGGCGAAAGTCGCCGTGAATCCGAACAAGGCGATGCCCGCGGCCTGCTGCGATTTGGGCAGGCGTCCGCGCACGATGGAAATCGCCGTCGGAATCAGGACGCCGCCGGTGAAGCCCTGGCCGGCGCGGAACAGGATCATTTCGTGCAGCGAACCGGACAGGGCGCAGGCGACGGAGAAGCCCACGAACAGAATCGTATTCGTCACAAGATAGCGGCGCAGGCCGATCAGCGACCCGAGCCAGCCGGTCAGCGGAATCACGATGATCTCCGCCATGAGATAGGCGGTCGAGATCCAGCTGCCTTCCTCGGCCGAAGCGCCGAGCGCGCCCTGGATGCTGGCCAGCGAGGAATTGGTGATCTGGATGTCGAGAATGGCCGTGAAGGCGCCGAGGATGGCGCCATAGACGGCGACCCAGTCGCGCCACGTGGCGCGCGATGCGGCGCGCGCGCCATCGGTAGCCATGGCCCCTTTCCCCGCGCTCACCGCAGTTCGGCCTCCTTGATCCGCTCCGACTCGGGTTTCGTGTTCACCGTCGCCTCGGCCGAAAGGCCGGGGCGGATCCGGTCGATCAGCGGATCCGACGCATCGAGCGCGATACGGACTGGAATGCGCTGCACGATCTTGGTGAAATTGCCCGTGGCGTTTTCGGGCGGCAGCAGCGCGAATTGCGCGCCCGTGCCCGGCGCGAAGCTCTCGACGCGGCCCTTGAATTCATGATTCCCGAAGGCGTCCAGCGTGAAGGAAACGTCCTGCCCCACGTTCATCGCGGCCGTCTGGGTCTCCTTGAAATTGGCGACCAGATAGATATCCGCGCCCATCGGGACAATGGTGAGCAAATTCGCTCCCGGCGTCACAAATTGTCCGGCGCGCAGCGCGCGGTCGCCGACGACGCCGTCAATGGGGGCGACGATCTTCGTATAGTCGAGGTTCAGCCTCGCCTGCTCGACCCTGGCGCGCGCCGCATCGAGGGTCGCGCGGGCGCCCGCCTGCTTCGCCTTGAGGCTTTCGATCTGCTTCCGGGCGGCGTCGAGCGCGGCCTGCGCCTTGTCGCGCGCGGCCTGGCGCTGGCGAAGCTCGGCCTGCGCCTGCTGCTGCCTCTGCACCGAGCCCGCGCCCGTCTGCAGCAGGTTCTGATATCGGCTGAACTCCTCTTGCGCGAAAGTCAGGGCGGCGACCGCGTTGTCCAGATCGGCGCGCACGGATTCGACCTGCGCCTGCTGCTCCGCCAAGGCCGCCCCGACGCCATCGAGGTCCGCCTGCGTCTTTTCGGCGTCGGCCTGGGCCGAAGCCAGCGCGACGCGATATTCGCGGTCGTCGATCAAAGCGAGCATGTCGCCGCGATGGACGGCCTGGTTGTCGCCGACGAAGGATTGCGCGACATAGCCCGCAATCCGCGGCGCGACGGTCACCTTGTCCGCGTTGAGATAAGCATTGTCGGTCGTGATCTGGTATTGACCAACCGTCCACCAGCGCCAGCCGAAAGAACCGCCGGCGCCGAGCGCGATGACAAGCAGGGCGGCCAGCAGCAGCCTTTTGTTCGGCCGCGCGGGCGCATTGGAGCGCGGCGACTTGTTCGCCTGCTGCGGATCCTTATCATGCGCGCCTGGAGCGGAACGGAGGTCGGCGTCCGCAAAGTCATCGGTGCGGCGTGCGTCCATAATGCGATGGCCTTGAATAAAACGATACGGTTCGGTTAAATTAATATGCATGAAGAGATTGCGCAAGGAGTTTGAGAGTTGAGCAGCGAATCCGCTCATCGCAACGCCGCTGTCCGGCGCGGCGGGCGTCCCACCAGGGAAGAAGCCGCCCGTCGGGACATTCGCCTGCTCGACGTCGCGACCCGCCTCTTCATGGAGAACGGCTATGACGGCACAAGCATGGATGCGGTCGCCGAGGCCGCCGGCGTGGGCAAACCGACGCTCTATCATCGCTACAAGGACAAGCGGGATTTGTTCGAGGCGGTCCTGACGGAGAGGATCGAGCAATGGATTTCGCCCCTCGCGGAAGCTGCCGAAAGCCTGAACGGCGGCGCGGAATCCGGCAATATCGAAGGGGTTCTCGATCAGCTGAGCAGAGCCATGCTGCGGCACGCGTTAAAGCCCGGCGCCGCCGCCCTGACACGGGTGATCGCCGCCCAGAAGGCGCAATTTCCCGAACTCGCCCAACTGGCTTACAGACAGGGCTGGCTGCGCGCCGTCGAGGCCGTCGCAAGCATCCTGCGCGCCTTTGCGGCGCGCGAGCCTCTCGATATTCCCGACGCGAGGCTTGCCGCCGAGCTCTTCCTGAACCTGATCATGGGAACGTCGTCCCGGGCGGCGCTCTATGGGGTTGAAATCGATCCCGATGGCCTGGAGCAGCGGCGGGTCGGCGCCGTCAGGCTTTTCCTGCGCGGGATCGGCGCCGCGCGGAAATCGTCAGAGGCCACGCCGTGAGGATTTGCGCCCGGTCTGCTGGTCGGCGTTCTGCTCGCGAGGGCATGATTCTGTCTCGCTGGAGTTGGAGCCGGGGTTCCGCGCATCCTTTTTGACACGCGCTGGAGCCGTCCCTATATCGCTCCCATCCGCAGCGGGAGTCGATTCATGACCGTGCGCTATCTCGATCTGAACGCCTTCAAGGCGACACCGCTGACACGGCAGCCTTTCGAGTACCTGACGGTTCCCAATTTCCTTAGCGCCGAGGCCTGCGCCGAAGTCAACCGCGATTATCCGAAGATCAACGAAAGCGGCAGCTATCCGGTGGCGCAATTGTCCTTCGGTCCGGCCTTCCAGACCCTGCTCGACGAATTGGCCAGCGACGAATTCCGCTCCGCCTTCGCTGAGAAATTCGACGTCGATCTCACGGGCCGCCCGCACACGATCACGGTGCGGGGCCGCTGCAGCGCCAAGGACGGGCGGATCCACACCGACACCAAGAGCAAGATCCTCACGATCCTGATCTATATGAACCCGGAATGGGAACATTCCGGCGGCCGGCTGCGGCTTCTGAAATCCGACGCGGGGCTCGACGATCCGATCATGGAGGTTCCGCCCGCCGCCGGCACGCTGCTGGCGTTCAAGCGCTCGGACAATTCCTGGCACGGCCACAAGCCCTTCGAGGGCGAGCGCCGGGTCATCCAGTTCAACTGGGTGACGTCGGAGAGCGACCGCCGCATCGTCATGCTGCGGCATCATCTGTCGGCGGCGGTCAAGCGCCTGTTCGGCAAGGCGCCGGAACAGCCCTACGCCTGATCCTCACGCTTCGGTCCAGATCGTCTTGTAGACGCCGATGATTTCCTGGACCTCGCGATCGCGGTTGAACGCCTCCGCGACCCGCGCCCGCGCCCGCTCGCCAATGCGCTCGATCTTCTCGGGCGCCTGCATCAGCGGCTCGATCGACGCCGTCAGCACGTCGACGTCGCCGGTGGGGGCGAGCACGCCGGTGACGCCGTCCTCGATCACCAGTTCCGCCGCGCCGGCGCGGGTCGCGACCACCGCATTGCCGGCCGCCATGGCCTCAAGCATGGTCAGGCCGAAGCCCTCGACGCGCGAGGCGAAGACATAGATCGAAATGCGCTGGTACCAGGCCGGAACCTCCTCGATCGGCAATTCGCCGAGAAAGCGGATGCGGTCGGAAAGCCCCGCCGCCGCGATGTCCGCCTTGAGCTTCTGCACGAAGGCGACATTGTCAGCGGTGATCAGGCCGATGATGACGGCGGTGAAATCGGGATATTTCGGCAGGAGCCGCAGCATGGCGGCGACGAAGAGGTCGATGCCCTTCTGCTTGCGCACCCGGCCGAACACCCCGATCCCATATTTTCCCGGCAGGCCCGTCGCAGCGAAGCTTTGTGCGCGATCCGCCGGCGGCTTGTAGGTCTCGAGGTCGATCCCGTGATGGATCACCGTCGCGGGACACTCCAGAAAGGACGCCGAAATCTCGCTGGTGGCGATGATCTCGTCCATCTGCGAAATCAGGAAGCGGGTATAGGCGGAATGGCGGCGCTGGGCCGCCGAATTGAAGATGATCGCGAAACGCCAGCCGAGCCATTTCAGCGCGAGCCCGGCCAGCATTTCGATATTGCGGCGCGCGTGCCAGATACGGACCCGATGCCGCTTCGGCGGCTGGAAGCGCAGGCGCAGCAGGCCGAGCAGGGAAAGACGCGCGACGCCCTCCGGCGCGTCGGGTCCGAACCAGGCCGCATCGAGCTTTTTCGCGATCAGCGGCGCGATCGTGCGGTTGACCGCCGTGCCGCCCGAATAGCGGAAGTTCAGATTGGGAATGATGACTTCGATCTCGTCCAAAACCCGACCCTCGACAGACTGACCGGCGGCGCGGCGTCCGACACCGCGCCCCCGACGGGGCGAATAGCCTATCGGCGGCTTTTGCGAAACCGCTTTGTGCGACGCGGCGCCATCAGGAGCGCAAGAGCTCGATCGCCGTGCGCATGAGGTCCATCGAGGTCCGCGCCCCCAGCTTGGCTTTGAGCACCGTGCAATTATTGGCGAGAGTCTTGTCCGACACGCCGAGCTTGTCGGCGATGGCCGGCATCGACTCGCCCGCCGCCAGCAGGCGGACAATCTCGAGTTCACGCTGGGACAGCTGCCCCAGCCTCTTGTCGAGATTTCCGAAAGCCACCTGCTGGGCCATGGCCTCGGGAAGATAGGTTTCGCCGGCGCAGACCCGGCGCAAGGCGGCGACGAACAGCCTCGGGTCGTCGTTCTTGGCGAGATAGCCCTTGGCGCCGACCGCGATGGCCCTCGCGGCGAAAGCCGGATCATCGTTCATGCTGAAAATGACGATGCGCGCCGCCGGGTCCTGCGCCAGTACGCGGGATGTCAGTTCGAACCCGGACATGCCCGGCAGGTTGATGTCGATCACCGCGACATCGGGCGCCTGGGCCGCATAGGCGGCAAGGCCGGTTTCGGCGTCGGCGGCGTCGAGGACCTCGATATCCGGCTCGCAAGCGAGCAGCGCCTTGCAGCCGGAAACGACCACCGGATGATCATCGACGATCAGAACGCGCACTTTCAGGCCCCTTTTTCACTCTTTTGGAAGCATGGGACGGCAGAGACCGCGATGCAAGCGGACCAGCGGCTTGACTTCGCGCCGGCCCGCCCCGGATGATCGCCGCATGTCGCTGAAAATCAGGATCGTCCTTCTCTTCGCCCTGCTGCTCTTCGTCGGCCTTGCCGCGGACATCGGGCGCATGGCGGTCAACGCCCGCCTCCGCATCCAGGCCGAAAGCGCGGCCACGACGCGGGTGACGCGCGACTTCATCGAAGCCGCGCTCGGCAATTTCCAGGCGTCGCACGACCCCGAAGGCGATCTGCGCCAGCTCGTGCGCGATCTCGATTCCCTCCGCCATGTCCGCGTCGCCTTCGTCCGTAATCCGGCCGAAGCCGCGGCGACAGCGCTCACGCCCGACGACAGGCGGCTCAACGCCCCCGACTGGTTCGAAGCCCTCGTCAAGGCAAAGCCGGGCGTGACCATCCTGCCGGCAATCGTGAACGGGCGCCTTTTGGGCGATGTCGTCATCGCCAGCGATCCCGCCGACGAAGTCAACGAAATCTGGCAGGACGTCCGTAACCTCGTCCTCACCGGCGGGGGAATCGCGCTCGCAGCGCTCCTGGGCGCGAGCTTCCTGCTCGCGCGCACCTTGCGCCCGCTGGACCTTTGCTCCTCCGCCCTGGGACGGCTGCGCGACGGCGATTACCATGCGCGGGTCGAGGCCGCCGGATCGCCCGATTTCCGCGATCTCTGCGCCAAGATCAACGCGCTCGCGCGTGCGCTGCAAAGCCTCTCCGACGACAATCGCGCCCTGATCCAGCGCCTGATGGAGGTGCAGGAGGACGAGCGCCGGAAGATCGCCCATGAATTGCACGACGAGATCGGCCCTTATCTCTTCGCCTTGCGCGCCAACGCGAGCGTGCTCGAAGCCGGACTCAAAACCTCGGGCCAGGACCAGCTTTTGACCCGCGTCGCGGCCATCCGCGACCAGATCGAAGCCCTGCAGGGCCATAACAGGCGCATCCTGCGCCAGCTGCGCCCGCCGGCGCTCGACGAGCTGGGCCTGTGCGAGGCGCTCAAAATCCTCGTCGATCACTGGCGCGAGACAGCGCCGGAGGTCGAGATCGCCTTGGGCCTGCCCGAAGGCTTCGACCCGCCCGACGACAAGCAATCCCTCGCGCTCTATCGGCTGGTCCAGGAAGCCTTGACCAACATCCACCGCCACGCCCACGCGACCCGGGCCTCGATCGAGGTGTCGCGCGCTGCGGCGCCGGCAGAGATTCGCGTGCGCATCGCCGACAACGGGATCGGTTTCGACCCCGCGAGGCCTCCGGGGCTCGGCCTCACCGGCATGCGGGAAAGGGTGATGGGGCTGGGCGGAAGCTTGAGCTTTGGCGCAGCGCCGGGCGGTGGCGGCCTGATCGAAGCGGCGCTGCCGCTGCGCCCCAAAGAACCGGCCGAGCACGCATGACAAGATTGTTGCAGCAAAATCACACGCAACAAATAATATATTTCGGCCGTTTAGTTTTCATATAGTCGTCGGGAGTTTTTCCCGGCGCGACCGGATGCTTTCCCCGCCAAATAATCTTCCTAGCCAGGGAAAGCTATATTATCGTTTCAATTATGACAGAAAAAGGCGCATGGCGGCGTCTTGACGACAAATCAGGCGGGCGGAACAGCTCGCAGGCCGTCCGAGTGGAGTGGGAGAAAACATGAATCGCCTTCTTGCGTCCTTGTTGGCGACGGTCGCCGTCATCGGCGCCCCGGCGCTTGCCTTTGCGCAGGACGGCCAGCCGCTGCCCGATATCGACGTCACCACCGACGCCCCGACATCCGCGCCCGCCGCCGCGCCTGCGGCGCCCGGCGCCGGAGGAGCCGGCGCGCCATTCAATTTCACCCAGGACGTCACCCCCTACAGCAGCACCCGCATCGACTCGCAGCAGATCGAGCGCACCGGCTCGCCGGCGGCTGCCGATTCATTGCAGCGCCTCGCGCCGAGCGTGGACATCCAGAGCACGTCGGGCAATGCGCTTTCGCCGGACGTGGTCTATCGCGGCTTCGTCTCCTCCCCGATCCAGGGCACGCCGCAGGGCCTCGCGGTCTATCAGAACGGCGTGCGCATCAACGAAGCCTTTGGCGATACGGTGAATTGGGACGCGATCCCGACCTTCGCCATCGCCTCGATGGACATGATTTCGGCCAATCCGGTCTATGGCCTGAATGCGCTCGGCGGCGCCGTCAACATCAGGATGAAGGACGGCTTCAACTACCAGGGCGGGCAATTCCAGCTGTCGGGCGGCTCCTATGGGCGTCTCCAGGGCGCCGTCGACTATGGCAAACAGGTCGGCGACTTCGCCTTCTATGGCGCGCTCGAAGGCGTCGCGGACAGCGGCTATCGTGTCGACGGCTCGTCCGCCCTCCGGCGGTTCTATGGCGACCTCGGCTATCGCGCCAATGGCAATGAATTTCACCTGACCGCCAGCCTCGCCGACAATCTGTTCGGCGCGACCGGCCCGGCGCCGATCCAGATGCTTCAGCAGCAGTGGAGCAGCATCTACACCTATCCTCAGACCCAGCATTACCAGATCGGGCAGATCGAGCTCTCGGGCAATTTCAACCTGGCGCCGACCTGGGCGCTCACCACCAACGCCTATGTCCGCCGCTACGTCCAGCACACGGTGGACGGCAACGCGACCGCCGTCCAGCCCTGCGCGGACCCGTCACAGCTTTGCTTTGGCGACAATGTCACGCCGGCCAATGGCGTCAACGGCCAGCAGCTCGCCAATCCTTTCGCGCCGAACGCGGTGCTGGGCGAAATCGATTATTCGCACATCCTGACGACCAGCGCCGGGGCCAACGCCCAGCTCACCAACACCGACACGCTCTTCGGGATGAAGAACCACGCGACGCTCGGCGCGAGCTTCGATTTCGGTTCGACCAATTACGCCGCGACGCCCGAACTGGGGACGATCCTGCCCAATTATTACACCTTTGGCAGCGGCGTCATCATCGGGAATTCCGGCGAACCCGTCACGGAAGGCCCGGTCAACATCAATAGCTACAACCGCTATTTCGGCCTCTACGCCCTCGATGCGCTCGACCTGACCGACAAGCTGACCCTTTCCGCCGGCGCACGCCTGAACATGGCGTCGCTCTCGCTCTCCGACCAGCTCGGCGGCAACGTCAACGGCAACAATCAGTACAACCACCTCAATCCGATGGTCGGCCTGACGTACAAGATCACGCCCGATCTGCTTGCCTATGCCTCGTTTTCCGAAGCCAATCGCGCGCCGACGCCGCTCGAACTCGGCTGCGCCGATCCGCATCAGCCTTGCCTGATGGCGAGCTTCCTCGTCTCCGACCCGCCGTTGCAGCAGGTGGTGTCCCAGACTTTCGAGGCGGGCTTGCGCGGCCAGCAGGTTCTTGCCAACGATTGGGGCGCGGTGGGCTGGAAGGCCGACGTCTATCACACCCTCAGCCTCAACGACATCCTGAATATTCCCGATCCCTTTCTGCAGGGCTACGGCTATTTCGCCAATGTCGGCGACACGCTGCGCCAGGGCGTCGAAGCGCAGTTCAACTATCGCAAGGGAGCGTTCACCGTCCGCGCCACTTATGCCTATATCGACGCGACCTTCCGCAATTATCTGACGCTCGGCTCGAACAGCCCCTCAGCCAACGCCAATGGCGCTATCTTTGTTGTCCCCGGCGACCACCTTCCGCTGATCCCCGCCCAGCGCGCGAAGCTCAGCCTGGATTGGGACATCGATTCCAAAACCCGCGTCGGCGCCGACTTGCTGATTACCGGGCCGATGCGCTTTGCCGGCGACGCCTCGAACCAGCAGCCGATGCTGCCGGGCTACGCCACGGTCTCCATCAACGGCGCCTACAAGCTGATGAACAATGTCGAGGTGTTCGGCATGGTCAACAATCTGCTGAACCAGCACTATTACGCCTACGGGACCTATTTCGACACGGCGTCCCTTTACCAGGCCTTCACCAACCCCGAAATGATGGTCCCAGGCCAGCCCCTGTCGGTTTATGGCGGCGTGAAGGTGACGTTCTGACCTTCACCGCGCCACGGCGCCGACGAGGACCGGATCGGCGCGGTATTCATCCGGATAAAGACGCTTCAATGCGTCGATTTTCGGCAGGTCGTTGACGACGATGTAGGGATAATCAGGGTTGAGAGCCAGGAAATCCTGATGATAGGCCTCGGCCGGATAGAAGGTTTTGCCCGGCTCGATTTTCGTGACGACCGGGGCGTTGAACGCATGCGCCTGGTCGAGCTGCGCGATATAGGCGCGCGCGATTTTCGCTTGTTCGTCGTCGCGCGGAAAAATCGCCGAGCGATATTGCGTCCCATGATCAGGCCCCTGCCGGTTCAGCTCGGTCGGATCATGCGCCACGGCGAAATAGATCTGGAGGATGCCCCCGAGGCTGATCTGCGCCGGATCGAAACTGACCTCGACCGATTCCGCATGGCCGGTGGTTCCCTCGCTGGTCATCTCGTAACGCGCCGTCGCCGCCGCGCCGCCAGCATAGCCCGACACGGCGCGCGTGACGCCCTTCACGTGCTGAAATACGCCCTGCACGCCCCAGAAACAGCCGCCGGCGAGCACGATGGTCTGCGGCCCTCGCAAGGCCGGTTCGTCCTGCGTGGGCGCCGGAAGAGCATGCGGCTTTTCGTCGGCGAAGGCCAAGGGCGCCGCAGCGGCGGCGGCCAAACCCGCCGAAAACAGGCTCCCTAAAATGGTTCGTCTGGCGCGGGTCATGGCGGCGTCCCCTCTCAACCGAAAGTGAAGGCGTAGGCGCGCACGTCCGGATCGAGGAACTCGATCTCGAACAGCCTTTCGCGAACCGCGCCGCTCTGGCGGACAAGCTGGTAAAGACGATCGCTTGTCACGCTCCCTTCACCCATTTCATTGACATCGGCGCCATGGCTGGCGCCCGGCGCGGCGCCGTCGATCGTCACCTTGAACCGCACCGGCTTGCCATCGACGCCGGGACCCAGCACGAGATTGAGGTCGCGGGCATGGAAACGAAAGGCGATCCTCCCTCCCGCTCGGACGAGATCGGCGCGCTCCTCGCCCACAACCCAGTCGCCCTTGAGGCTCCATTGGTTCAACGTCAGATCGGCGAATGAATAATCGTGTGGCTGGTCCTTCACCGCGCCGCCAGGCGAAGTGAAATTCTCGGCGCGGGCATAACCGATATAGGTTTCCGGCGAGCGGACATTGGCGAAATCGGGCGCCGCCTCGACGCCGGCCGCCTCGTCCCTCACCATCTGGCCCGGCGCAACTGACGCGCCGGCCTCCGCCAGCAAGTCCTGGATCACCTTTTCGGATTCGGCATAGCCGCCCTCGCCGAAATGGTGGTGGCGGATGCGGCCCTGCGCATCGATGAAATAATGCGCCGGCCAGTAATGATTATCGAAGGCCTGCCAGATCGCGTAATTATTGTCGATCGCCACGGGATAATCGATGCGCAGGTCGGCGACCGCGCGCTTCACATTGGCGATGTCGCGCTCGAACGCGAATTCGGGCGCATGGACCCCGATCACCACCAGGCCCTTGTCGCGATATTTGTCGGCCCAGGCGCGGATATAGGGCAAGGTCCGCAGGCAGTTGATGCAGGAATAGGTCCAGAAATCGACGAACACAACCTTGCCCTTGAGCGCCTCAAGCGTCAACGGCGGCGAATTGAGCCATTCGACCGCGCCCGTCAGCGGCGGCGCGACCCCTTCGACCGGCAGGTCAGGGCTCAAGCGCGCGGGCTGCGCATGGACAGCGCCCGCATCGCCGCTTTTCATCATCATGGCGCCTTCGTCCGGCGCGGCAACGACAGAGGACGCATGGTCCGCGTGAGACGGCGCGAACTTGTCGAGCAGCGCCTGTTCCCATTTGTCGGTTCCCGCTAGCGACAGATTGGCGAGAACGCCCGTGTCGGCGCCCGACGCAATCGCCGCGACCGC
>JAJXYV010000250.1 GCA_021780435.1 Pseudomonadota bacterium | reverse complement strand
GGGAGGGGCGGGGCGCTTTATGCGCTCTATCAGGCGCGGCTCAAGACTCTCAACGCCGTCGATTTCGGCGATCTTCTGCTCGAATCCCTGCGCCTGTTCCGCGAAAACCCCGACGTGCTGCGCGACTATCAGCAGCGCTTCAAATATATCCTCGTCGACGAATATCAGGACACCAACGCCGCGCAATATCTCTGGCTGCGGCTTTTGGTCCAGCGCGCCGATTTGAACCAGCCGCAGAACCTCTGCTGCGTCGGCGACGACGACCAGTCGATTTATGGCTGGCGCGGCGCCGAGGTCGACAATATCCTGCGCTTCGAGAAGGATTTCCCCGGCGCCAAAGTGGTGCGGCTGGAGCGCAATTACCGCTCGACCGGGCATATTCTCGCCGCCGCCTCCCATCTCATCGCCCGCAATCGCGATCGCCTCGGCAAGACCTTGTTCACCGACGGCGACTGGGGCGAAAAGCCGACGGTCTCGGGCGTCTGGGATTCCGAGGAGGAGGCTCGCGTCGTCGGCGAGGAGATCGAGCAACTCCAGCGGCAGGGCCATTCGCTGGACGACATGGCCATTCTGGTGCGCGCCTCCTTCCAGATGCGCGAATTCGAGGAGCGCTTCATCAGCCTGGGCCTGCCCTACAAGGTCATCGGCGGCCCGCGCTTCTATGAGCGGCTCGAAATCCGCGACGCTCTGGCCTATCTGCGCTGCGTCGCCCAGCCCGCCGACGATCTCGCCTTCGAGCGCATCGTCAACACGCCCAAGCGGGGCTTGGGCGAAAGCACGCTCCAGACGGTGCATGAATTTGCAAGGGCGCGGCAGATCCCGCTGATGCAGGCGGCGCGCCTGCTGGTCGAGACCGAGGAGCTCAAACCGAAGCCGCGCGGCGCCTTGCGGGCGCTGCTGGCCGATTTCGCGCGCTGGTCGGCGCAGATCGCCGACAAGCCGCATTATGAACTCGCCGAACAGGTGCTGGAGGAGTCGGGCTATACCGATTTCTGGAAGCAGGAGCGCAGCGCGGAGGCCGAGGGGCGTCTGGAAAACCTCAAGGAGCTGATCCGCTCCATGGAGGAATTCCCCGATCTCGGCGCCTTCCTCGAGCATGTCTCGCTAGTCATGGACGCCGACAAGGCCGACGGCGGCGAACGGGTTTCGATCATGACGCTTCACGGCGCCAAGGGGCTCGAATTCGACACCGTCTTCCTGCCGGGCTGGGAGGAGGGGCTCTTTCCGCACCAGCGTTCGCTGGATGAAAACGGCCGCGCCGGGCTCGAGGAAGAGCGCCGCCTCGCCTATGTCGGCGTCACCCGGGCGCGGCGTCGCGCCAAGATCCTGTTCGCCAGCAACCGCCGCATCCATGGCCTGTGGCAGAGCACGATTCCCTCGCGCTTCATCGACGACTTGCCTGCCGATCACGTCCAGGTGGTGGACGAGGCGCGTAGCGGCGGCTCCTATGGCGCTTACGCCCAGTCGCGCTTCGCCAATATGGACGCATTCGGCTCCGGCTATGAAACGCCCGGCTGGCGCCGCGCCCAGGGCCGCGCCGGCGGGACGCCGCCGGCCGCGCGGGGGCCGAAGACCATCGAGGGCGAGGTTCTTTCCCGCGCGGCGCCGGCGGGCAAATTTGCGCCCGGCGCACGGATCTTCCATCAGAAGTTCGGCCCCGGGACGGTCGCCGCGGTCGACGGCTCGAAGCTCACAATTGACTTCGACAAGGCCGGCCGCAAACTCGTGCTCGATTCCTTCGTGGAACTGCGAGGCTGAGCGTCCGGGCGGGCCATGCGCGATCTCTTGACCTATATCGGGATCGCCTTGATCCTCGCCCTGAGCGCCGCCGTCGCTGCGCCTTTATTCATTGATTTCGACGCGTTTCGGCCGCGCATCGCCGAAGAGCTTTCGCAGGCGAGCGGGGCGCAGGTCCTGCTCGACGGCCCGATCGCCTTGCGTTTTCTGCCGACGCCGCGCTTCAGCGCCGAAAATCTCGATCTTTCCGGCGACTTTGGCCATATCCGGGCCAAACGGGCCGTTTTTGCGCTTGCGCTGCCGGGGCTGTTGCAAGGCCGGCTGCAATTCACCCGCGCGCGGCTCGACGACGCCGATGTTCTTGTCGACGCCGACAGGGCGCGGCGCCCCAATCTGACCGCCGCGGTGCAATTCGACGATCTGACCCTGCGCGGCGCGCGTCTGGCGATCCGGCGCGGCGGCGCGGCGGCGCTTGCGCTGGAAAAGCTCGACCTCGCAGCGCGAATCCCCGGGCCGCAAGGGCCTTTCGAAGGCCATGGCGCCTTCGACGCGACGGGGCGAAGGGTCGCCTTCAATTTCGCCACCGACGTGCTGTCGAAAGACATCCTGCCTCTCAAGGCCGATCTGACCTGGCCGGACGAGATGGCGCGGATCGATCTCGACGGCCGCCTCGACCTGTCCAAAGCGCCGGCTTTCGAAGGCGAGGCCAAGGCCGTGGGCAAGGCCGCGCCGGGGCCGTGGACGGCGCAGGCCTCGGTCCGGATCTGGCTCGACGGGGCGCTGGCGCGCGGGCTCGAAGCGCGCCTGGGGGATGGTCCGCTGGCCGGCAGGATTTCCGGCAGCCTCGGCTATGCCGCGAGCAGCGGGAAGCGCACGCTCCTCCTCCAGGCGTCGGCGCTGTCGCGCGAATGGGCGGGTTTTTTCGCGCCGCTTTTGCTCGACCGCTCCAGAAGCAGCGCGCCGCTCGAACTGCGGCTGGGCGCCGATGAACTGAATTGGCGCGGCGTTTCGTTGGCGCAGGCGCAGCTCATCTGGCCGCCCGGCGGTCCCGCGCAGGTTCAGGCGACGGGACCTGGCGAGACATTCATCGAGCTTTCGGCGACGCCAGGCGACGTCGGCTGGCGCGGCAAGACGCGCCTGAAGGCGACGGATTTCGCCGCTTTTGCGACGGCTTTGCGCGAAGCGGCGCCGCCGGCCCTTGGCGCGGCCCTTTCGGGCGCTGGTCTCCATCGGCTGGAAGCCGACGGCGATTTTGTCGCGAAGCCGAACGAATGGACGCTGGCCAATAGCCATTTTCGGTTCGA
>JAJXYV010000075.1 GCA_021780435.1 Pseudomonadota bacterium | reverse complement strand
GGACAGGTTCGGAGAAAACACCCGTCGATGGCTGAGCATAACCGGAGGACCAGCGCCGGCCGCCGCCTTTGCACTTTGACCAACGATAAACAATATAAGCCATGCGGGCAGCGACACGCTCGTGCAAGCTCAGGACAAAACCATGGCCATGCGCCAAAAAACCTTGATTCTCACTCTGGCCGCCCTTGTCGCCTTTGGCTATTCCGCCGACAGTTTCGCCAGACCGGGATCCCGCGGCTCCATGGGCAGTCGCGGCGCGGGCACTTACAGCGCTCCGCCCCCAACCGTAACGGCGCCTCGCCCAGCCGCTCCGATCGAACGTTCGATGACGCCCCCGTCACCAGGGATAGCGCAGAATCATGCCGGATCGCCGGGCATGAACTCCGGCGGCTTCACGTCCGGCGGTTTCGGACGCGGCCTGCTTGGCGGCCTCGTCGGAGCCGGGCTGATCGGCTTGCTGTTCGGAAACGGTTTCGGCGGCGGGCTCGGCGGAATATCGTCCATTCTGGGTCTCGTGATTCAGATCGGGCTTCTATTCCTCCTGTTTAAATTCGTCATGGGCTTCCTGCGCCGACGCCAGCCGGCGCACCAAGGCGCCGCATACGATAGCGGCGCTGCGCAAGGCCCGCGCCCCGGTTTTGGCGGTTTCGGAGACGGGCCTGGGAGACCTGTGAAGCTCGAAATCGGTCCCGCGGATTTCAATGTTTTCGAACAGCGCCTTGGTCTCATCCAAAAAGCCTATGGCGCCGAGGACATGGCCGCTTTGCGCGCTCTGGCGACGACTGAAATGGCCTCCTATTTCGCCGCGGAGATCGAAGAGATCGCCAAAAAAGGGCAGGTCAACAAAATCTCGGACGTGACCCTTCTGCAGGGTGATCTTGCGGAAGCCTGGCGCGAGCCCCAAAGCGAATATGCGAGCGTCGCGATCCGCTTCTCGCTGATCGACACGATGGTTGATCGCGCGACCGGGAAGGTTGTCTCGGGTGATCCCGTGAGACCGGAGGTTGCGACCGAAATCTGGACATTCGCACGCCGTCCGGGCGGGGAGGCCACGGATTGGAAATTGTCTGCAATTCAGCAAACCTGACCTTTTGCAGGGCCGCGAAATTCGCGGCCCTTTTTATCGACGAAGGCGAAGCCTTCCTTCCGGCAAATTGCGATTGTCGTCCTTTCAAGGCCTCCTTTGAGAATATGGTCAAGGCCAAGCTGGAATGGAAGCGATCGGCGGGGAGCGGACGCCCCTCGATGTCGCCGGCAAGGAAACAGTTGGGCGGGAAGCGGGCGTCGAATGATCGGCAGATTCCGGCTTTTTGCAGTCCAGCGACATGAAGGTCGCGCTGGCGCGCTGGCGCGAAGGCCGCGGACGTTTCGATAGCGAAATGAACCAGCGCTCGTGACCCATCCCTGTCATTTGTCTAACTTTGACCGACAATCCGACCGCCAGCTCAAGCCGCCTTTCGCCCAGTCGCGCGTGAAAGCACAGCCCTCCAGCGCCGCCGCCTATTCGTCCTGGCCGAGGGAACCAATTGCGCGCAGGAGCGTATAGAAACTCGTGGAGCTGTCTTGCCACGCTGATTTACCGGACGCGGCCCATGGATTTGTCCCACGCGGAAAAATTCATCGATCAACTGCCGGAATTCAAAACGCCGGAAGAGGTCGGCGACGCTTTTTCCGACATGATCCGGCCCTTTGGCTTTTTCGGCGCATCCGCCAGCGAATTAAGGCATACGCCGGAGGGCCGCGTTCGCGCTTTCGCCTTCGTCACATGGCCGTGCAGACGTTGCGAGCAATACGAAGGTTGCGGCAGTCCGCGTCACGATCCGATTCTGGGTCTGGCGTGGTTGGACTGGCGTCCTTTTGATCTGAACGACACCTTCGCCGGTTGCAGAAGCATCCAACAGCGCCGCGCTTTGGACGCGTGGGTCGAGCAACATTCCATTGCCGATATCTTTGTTGTGCCCGAGCATTTTCCGGGCGGCGAGGTCGGCCTGTGCGTGTGCGCCACCGGCCGCAAACTCGATCGTCCGTCGGAAAGACGCGCGCTTCACTTTACCTCGCTCCACATCCTGTGGCGCTGCCGCCAACTCGTCCAAGGCAGAGACGGCGCGGCCCCGAAGAAATGCCCGCTGTCCGCACGAGAAATCGAATGCATGCGTTGGGCGATCGAGGGAAAATCGGACACCGATATCGGCCAGATCGTCGGGATATCCCCGGCAACGGCGCATTTTCACATCGAAAATGTGAAAAAAAAGCTCGGTGTCAGGACACGCGTCCAGGCCACCCAAATTGTGGTATTGCGCGGCTACGTCTAAGCTTTGGACGGGCTCCATGAGCGACTATTCAATTAAATAGGCTATCCAATTGGCTAGCTTAAATTGAACGATTTAAATGCTCTAATGAAAACTGAGCAAAGCAGATAAGCGCGGATCGCCGGTCTCTTGAGAAAAGAGCCGAGCGTTTTGGCGCCAAGCCGAATTCTATGATCATCCCGCTTGATATTTGCTTAAAGCCAATAACGTCGTTGGCCATGGCTGTGGGGATAGACGGGGTCCGTCTTGCAAACCGGGATCAGACGCCGGGAATGGGCATATGGATTCGATGAGCGACCAGGCGTGCCGTTGAGCCCCATCGTCATATAGACCTAACGCCAAAGCTTAATTTCAAGAAGAGGAGGCGCGTATGGGCATTAATGGCAACCAATTTTTGACCGAGATGGTTATTCATGTGACGGAAACGTTGGATGAGTCCGGCGTGCGCGCGGCCGAGTGCGACCTTTGCAATCTCAACGGGGTCGTCGAGGCCAGGCACAATCCGGGCCGCAATCATGTGCTGCTGGTCACCTACGATACGGTGGAGACCCGCATGGTCAATCTCCTGGCGCCTCTGAAGGCGCGCGGACTCCGCGCCCAACTGGTTGGCATTATGCACACTCGCGCTGTCGGTCGCTGAAACTGACCAATTGATTCCGCGCCGATTGGCGCGGAAGTTTCTGACGCGCGGGAGCGCCCGCGCCTCCTCTTTATTGTACGCAATGAATAGCTCCTAG
>JAJXYV010000063.1 GCA_021780435.1 Pseudomonadota bacterium | reverse complement strand
CCGTCGACGTCGGAATTGCTGGACTGGCTCAAGCTTCTGCTCAGCGAGGACATCACGCCGGAGCAATTGCGCGAGAGCGATTCGTCCAAGCTGATTCCACCCTTGCATGGCGCCTTGCTCAAGAATGAGCAGGATGTCCATCTGTTCGAGCGGCTCGCCTTCCTGCACCGTCGCGAGAATCGATGAGCCACCGCCAGCGCGCCGTCAGGAAGCGGCGCGCTGTTCGAGCAGCTCGGCGATCGCGGTGAGCGCGGCGTTGGCCGCGGCGCCGTCCGGGCCACCGGCCTGGGCCATGTCCGGACGGCCGCCGCCGCCCTTGCCGCCCAGTTTTTCCGAGGCGAGGCGGACGAAATCCACCGCATTGAATTTCTGGGTCAGGTCAGGAGTCACCCCGACGACCACTCCAGCGCGGCCATCTTCCGCGACGCCGACAATGGCCACGACTCCCGAGCCGATCGATTGCTTCGCCTCGTCAGCCAGCGACTTGAGATCTTTCATCTCGACGCCTGAAATGGCGCGGGAGAACAGCTTGACGCCGGCGATCTCGCGAACGGGCTGCTCGCTCGCGCCGTCGCCGCCCATGGCGAGCTTCTTGCGGGCTTCGGCGAGTTCGCGCTCGAGTTTCTTGCGCTCCTCAAGGATGGCCGCGAGCCGTTCGGCGGCGTCCTCGACGGGCGCGCGCAGGAGGCCCGACAAATCATGCAGGACGCGCGCTTCGGCGTTGAGATGGCGGCGCGCCGCCTCGCCGGTCTTGGCCTCGATACGCTGGACGCCGGCCGCGACCGCGCTGCGGTTGACGATCGACACCAGCCCGATGTCGCCGGTGCGCGAGACATGGACGCCGCCGCACAATTCGACCGAGAACGGTCGGCGGGCGCCGGCGCCCATCGAAACGACGCGAACCTCATCGCCATATTTCTCACCGAACAGGGCGCGGGCGCCGGATTCGATCGCCTGATCGACCTCCATCAGGCGCGTCGCGACGGCCGCGTTTTCGAGAATCACGCGATTGGCGAGGTCCTCGACCTCGGCGAGTTCCTGATCCGTGACGGGCTTGGGGTGGGCGAAGTCGAAACGCAGGCGGTCCGGCGCAACCAGAGAGCCCTTTTGGGCGACATGGTCGCCGAGCACTTCGCGCAGAGCCTCGTGCAGCAGATGGGTGGCCGAATGATTGGCGCGGATCGCGGCGCGGCGTTCACGGTCGACTTCGAGTTCAAGGGCCATGCCGCGCGTGACGTCGCCTTGCTCGACCACGACGTCATGCACGAAAAGATCGCCAACCTTCTTGACTGTGTTTTCCACGCGGATGCGGGCTGATCCGGCATGGAGGACGCCGGTGTCGCCGACCTGGCCGCCGGATTCAGCGTAGAATGGCGTCTGGTTGAGGACGAGGAGGCCTTTTTCCCCCGCCTTGAGGGAGTCCTGCTCGACGCCGTCGCGCAGGAGCGCGACGACGACGCCCTCGGCGGTTTCGGTATCATAGCCGAGGAAGTCCGTCGCGCCGACCTTGTCCTTGATCGCGAACCAGACCGTTTCCGTCGCGGCTTCGCCCGAACCCGCCCAGGCCTTGCGGGCCTCCGCGCGCTGACGGCCCATGGCCGCGTCGAAGCCGTCCTTGTCCACGCCGATCCGGCGGGCGCGCAAGGCCTCCTGCGTCAGGTCGAGCGGGAAGCCAAAGGTGTCGTAGAGCTTGAAGGCGATGTCGCCGGACAGGTTCTGACCTTCGCGGAGGTCGCGCGATTCCTCGTCGAGAATGGCGAGGCCGCGCGCCAGCGTCACGCGGAATCGGGTCTCCTCGAGCTTGAGGGTCTCCTCGATCAGCGCTTGGGCGCGGGTGAGTTCCGGATAGGCGGCGCCCATCTCGCGCACCAGCGCCGGAACGAGACGCCACATCAGGGGATCGCGCGCGCCGAGCATCTGGGCGTGGCGCATGGCGCGGCGCATGATGCGGCGCAGGACATAGCCGCGGCCCTCGTTGGCGGGCAGGACGCCGTCGGCGACCAGAAAGGCCGAAGCGCGGAGATGATCGGCGATGATGCGGTGGCTGGCCTGCATGGGGCCGTCGGGATTGACGCCGGTCGCGTCGGCGACGGCGCGGATCAGCGCGCGGAACAGGTCGATGTCGAAATTGGAATGGACGCCCTGCATCAGGGCGGCGATACGCTCGAGGCCCATGCCGGTGTCGATCGACGGCCTCGGCAGCGGAACGCGTTCGCCCGGCGCGATCTGCTCGTATTGCATGAAAACGAGATTCCAGAACTCGAGGAAGCGGTCGCCGTCCTCGTCCGGGCTGCCTGGCGGTCCTCCGCGCAGGGCCTCGCCCTGGTCATAGAAGATTTCCGAACAGGGGCCGCAAGGGCCGGTTTCGCCCATCGACCAGAAATTGTCGCTCGAGGCGATGCGGATGATCCGGTCGTCCGAAAAGCCGGCAATCTTCTTCCACAGTCCGAAGGCCTCGTCATCGTCGTGATAGACGGTGACGAGCAACCGGTCCTTGGGCAGGCCGAATTCCTTGATGATCAGGTTCCAGGCGAGGACGATCGCCTGTTCCTTGAAATAATCGCCGAAGGAGAAATTGCCGAGCATCTCGAAAAAGGTGTGATGCCGGGCGGTATAGCCGACATTGTCGAGATCGTTGTGCTTGCCGCCGGCGCGCACGCATTTTTGGGAGGAGGCGGCGCGCACATAATCGCGCTTCTCGGCGCCGGTGAAGAGATTCTTGAACGGCACCATCCCCGCATTGGTGAACATCAGGGTCGGGTCGTTGCGTGGCACCAGAGACGACGATTCGACGACCGTATGGCCATTCCTGGCGAAATAATCGAGGAAAGTGGACCGGATTTCGTTGACGCCGCTCATGAAATGCTCTCGATCTTCCGCCTGGCTCCGTGCGCTCCCCCTTGACGTCGCGATGAATTCGCGGCGGAGCGGGCCGAATTATCTATAGGCAGGCCAAGGGCCTGTCGAGAGCGATCCATGCATAATCTTGTGTGCGCGCCGTGTCAGGCGCACCGGCAACGGTTTGCGGCGGCGGGAATTTCTCGCC
>JAJXYV010000259.1 GCA_021780435.1 Pseudomonadota bacterium | reverse complement strand
CGGGCGTCGCCGCCGCGCGCCTTGTCCAATTCGCTTTTCAGGGCTTCGAGCGCGCGCGGCTCGCGTTGCAAGGTGCGCAGAATGTCGAGGGCGATGACATTGCCGGAGCCCTCCCAGATCGCGTTCACGGGAGACTCGCGGAACAGGCGTGGCATGGGCGTTTCTTCGACATAGCCAACGCCGCCGTGGCATTCCATGCATTCGTAAATGAAATTCGGGTTGCGCTTGGTCAGCCAATATTTTCCGACCGCGACCGCCAGGCGGGCGAAAGCCCGCTCCGTCTCATCCTCGCCGTCGAAGCTGCGCGCGACGCGGGCCGCGAGAACAACCGCGGCTTCATAGTCGAGCGCGAGATCGGCGATCACCGCGCGCATGAGCGGCTGGTCGATCAGGTTCCTCTGGAAGGCGCGGCGCCCCTTGACGTGATTTACGGCTTGGGCGAGCGCCATCCGCATCAGGCCGAGCGTGCTTCCCATCGTGCCGAGACGGGTGTGATGCACCATGTCGATGATCACCGAAACGCCGCGCCCTTCCACCCCGAGCCGGAAGGCGAGGGCGTCGTGATATTCGATCTCGCTCGACGCGTTCGACCTGTTGCCGAGCTTGTCCTTGAGGCGCATGAGCTGAATCCCGTTGCGCGCGCCGTCGGGCGTGATGCGTGGAACCAGGAAGCAGGTCAGGCCGCCGGGCGCCTGCGCCAGCGTCAGGAAGCCGTCGCTCATCGGCGCCGAGCAGAAGAACTTGTGGCCGACAAGCCGATAAATGCCGTTTTCGCCCGCGACAGGAATGGCGCGCGTGGCGTTGGAACGCACGTCGCTGCCGCCCTGTTTCTCGGTCATCGCCATGCCGAGCGTGACGCCCTTCTTCTCGCCAATCGGCCTGAGCGCGGGATCGTATTTCCCGCCGAGCAGGACATCGAGCCAGGGCTTCGCTACATCGGGAAAGGCTTTCAGCGCCGCGACCGAGGCATAGGTCATGTTGATCGGGCACATGGTTCCGGCTTCGGCCTGGGTGAAGAGGGCCAGAAGCGCCATATGGCCGAGATGCCGGCCGGGCTCCGTCGCGGTCCAGGCGAGGTCGTGGATCTTGTGGTCCATGGCGAGCGCCATGAGCTGGTGATAGGCGGGATGAAAACGCGCCTCGTCCAGGCGGCGGCCGTAGCGGTCGAAGGCGACGAGCTCCGGCGGATGGCGGTTCGCCAGTTCGCCCCATTCCAGCACGTCCTCGGAGCCGACGATTGCCCCGAGCGCCGCCATGCGGCGGTCGAGCCAGGGCCCGGCCTCGCGCAGCACCGCCTCGCGCAGCGCGCGATCCGTCAGATAGAGATTGACCCCCGAGAATTCGCCCGGCTGGTTGGTCACTTCATGGGTTTCGAGGAAAGTGGACGGCGCAAAGCGGGGCATCGGCTTTCTCCTGCCCGCCCGCCGCGCATCGGCGAGCCGCCCCAGCTTACGTCCATTCGCGGGCGCGTGGAAAAGGGATTTCTGCGCGCACAGCCGCGTTCCGTCCTCTCCCCGCACGGGCTGTCGGGAGACCGACGCCGATGCGGGGAGAAGGGATCGGCTCAGGCCTTCGGCGCGAAGGCGCCGGGCGGGATCATGCCTTGCACATAAGCGAGATAGAGCGCGTCGAGCTGGGCCCAGAGCACGTTGCACTTGAACTGCACGGCCTTGACGCAGGCGTCCTGTTCGGCGCGGGTCTTCGCGTTCTTCTTGATGTAGTCGAGCGCGAAATCGGCGTCGCGCGGGGCCTGCGACAGGCGGCGTTTGAAATAGGCCATCACATGGTCGCTGACGAAGCTGTAATTCTCCAGCATGCCGGCGATGCGCTCGCGATGGATTTTTGGCGCGAAGAGTTCGGTGAGCGAGGAGGCCACGGCGACCACCAGCGGCTGCTCGGTGACGAAGCGCACATAGGCCTCGACCGCGAAGCGCGTGGCGGGCAGGGCGCCTTCCTTCGACATGACATAAGCGCGATCGAGCCCGAGTCCGTCGGTGAGGATCAGCCAGCGCTCGATGCCGCCTTCCTCTTCGCCAAGGCCGTCGTGGTCATGGATGCGGTGAATCCACTCGCGGCGCAGTTCGCGGTCGTCGGTGCGGGCCATCAGCGCCGCGTCCTTGCGCGGAACGGCGTCCTGGTAGCAATAGCGGTTGAGAGCCCAGGCTTGCACCTGGCCCTTGTTCATCTGGCCGCCATGCAGCATTTTGTGGAAGATGTGCTTGTCGTGATAGCGTTCTGCGCCCACGGCGCGGATGGCGGCTTCGAATTCATCCGGCGTCATGAGGTTATTCTGCGCATGAATGTTCTCGGCCAAGGCGGCGCTACCCATCGTTTCGCTCCTGTTGTTGTTTTCGCGTCAGCTCGCGTCTTCCTGATTACCATTCCCCGGCGCGTCCATCACGTAATATATCATTGCTGAAGCCCTTATTTTTGTAAGAATTTCGTCACGTTGCCCGCGGGGCGTCACGATCGGCAAACGGCCTCGGATTCGCGCCGGCCCGGGCTCAAGAAAGATGATTTCGTCGGCGAGCAGAAGCGCGTCGTCGAGGTCGTGGGTTGCGATCAGCGTCGTCGTTGTCGTCGCGCCGATCCGTTGTGTGAGAAGGGCGCGCAGGCGCAGGTGCAGCGCGCGATCAAGCGAGGCGAAGGGCTCGTCGAGCAGCAGAAGCTCGGGCTCGACGGCGAAGGCGCGCGCAAGCGCGACGCGGCGCGCGAGGCCGAGCGACAATTGTCCGGGATAATCGGCGCCGCGCCCTTCGAGTTCGAAGGCCATGAGCAGCGCGTTGAGCGCGCTATTGTCGAGGTGCGGCGCGGCGAGGCGGAGATTGTCGGCGACGCTGCGCCAGGGCAGCAGGCGGGGCTCCTGAAAGGCGACCCCGATGCGTTGCGGCGCGCCGTGAACGGCGCCGGAAAAATCGCGGTCGAGCCCAGCGATGATCCGCAGGAGGCTGCTCTTGCCGCAGCCGGAGGGACCGAGCAGGGCGACAGTCGCGCCCTCGGGGATGCGGAGCGCAAAGTGATCGAAGACCAGCCGCTCGCCGCCGCCGGCGAGACGAAAGGCCTTGCGGGCGATGTCAATCTCAAGCTCCATTGCGACGCCACCAGCTCGCGGCTTGTTCCGCCGGCCGCAGCACGAAACTTTCGACCAGCATCATCAGCGCGACGAAGGGCAGGGCATAGGCGAGCAGAAGCTTGAGATCGAACAGCTGGAACGCCTCGTTCATCTTGAAGCCGACGCCATTGGGCCGGCCGAGAAGCTCCACGACCAGGGCGATCTTCCACACCAGGGCGAGGCCGCTGCGCGCCGCAGCCGCGAAAAAGGGCGCAAGCTGCGGCGCGACCACATGGCGCCAGCGCCGGGCCCGCGAGAAGGCGAAGACCTGCGCCATTTCATCGAGCGCGGGATCGAGCGCGCGCGCGCCCTCGCGCAAGGTGACGACGGCGTTCGGCAGCTTGTTGAGCGCGATGGCGGCAAGCGCGGAGACTTCGTTCAGACCGCCCCAGATGTAGGCGAACATGATCACGACCAGCGCCGGGATGTTCAGCAGGATCACCACCCATGGATCGACGAGACGGTCGAGCCGCGGCAGGCGGCCGAGCGCCACGCCGAGCGCCGAGCCGAGGACCATGGCGAGGGAAAAGCTGGCGAGCACGCGCGCCAGCGTCATGCCGAGATTGAAGGCCAGCTCGCCGCTGCGCGCTTCCGCGATCATGGCGCCGGCGACCGCCACGGGCTCGGGCAAATAATGCGGACCGAGAAGTCTGGCCCCGATCTGCCAGAGTGCGAGGAACAGAACGATCGAGACCAGTCGGGTCATTGCTTTCCGGTTTCGCCGGCGGGGCGGTAGAACAGGCCGGGATCGAGTTCCTGCGCGGTCCCGACGAGTTGCGGACCTCCGACCGCGACAAGCGCCTTGAAGATCGCGGCTGCGTCGGCGATGTCGTCCGCGAGGGGCCGGGTCGGGATGCCTTGCCGGTAATATTGGCGCAGGATAGCGAGCGTCGCGGGATCGGAGACGCGCGTCATCGGCGCGATCCTGGCGAAAGCCTCGTCATTATCCGCGATCAGCCGTTTCGCCTTGTCCATCATGGCGAAGAAGCGTCTGAGCCTGTCGGCGTTCTGCGCGCCGAACGCCTCGGTGAAGACATAGCCGGTGACAATGACCGGCCCCTTGGCGCCGAGGTCGCGCTCGACGTCGGCCATGTCGATGACCCGGGCGAAGCCCTTGCCCTGGAGGCGGGCGGCAAAGGTCCAGAATTCGAGAGCCGCGTCGAGCTCGCCCTGGGCGAGCTTTTCGGCAAGCAGCGGCGGCGCGGCGAAGACAGGCTGCGCGCCGGTCTTCAGGTCGACGCCTTGCTTCAGCGCCCAGGCCTGCAGCATCAGCCAGCTCTTGTCGAGCGAGCCGCCGGCGACGCCGATCTTCTTGCCGACAAGGTCCGACGCCTTCCAGGCGGCGGCGGGCCCCTTCGCCATCACGGCGCCGAGCGCGGTGGAATGAGGATAGAAGACGAGATCCTTGCCGAGCCCGCGCTCGCGCGCGACCCACAGCCAGTCCGAGAGGATCATGTCGGCGTCGCCACCGATCATGGCGATCTTGCCGGCTTCCGTGGTCGCGAGTTCGGCGGTCTCGAAGTCGATCCCCGCCTCCTTGTCGAGACCGTAATTCCGTGCGGTCGCCAATTCCCAGGCGAAGGTTCCGGTGGACTGGATCGCAAGGCGAAGCTTGTCCGCCGCGCAGGCCGGCAAGGCGGGTAAAGCAAGCCCCGCGGCGCTTGCGGCGAGGAAGAGGCGACGGGAAATCGGGCTCACGGGCAGTCCTTTGAATGCGGCTCAGCTCGTGGAGCCTTTTTCGGCGCCGCGATGACCGTCCGCCGAAAATTGCGCGAAATCCATCTTGCCGACTTCGATCGCGGCCTTGGTTCGGCTGTAGACATTCAGCTTGCGCAGGATTTCCGAGACATGCGCCTTGACGGTCGTTTCGGCGACCCCGAGCTCATAGGCGATCTGCTTGTTCTGCAGGCCCGCGCGGATCATGTCGAGCACGCGCAATTGTTGCGGCGTTAGATCCTGGAGACGGCGCAGCATGTCGCCGCGCTCGATCTCGGAGGGCTGCGGCTGGTTGATGTCGCGGAAGCGTTCCGGGAGGTAGACCGAGCCGTTGAGCACTTCGCTGATCGCATGGGCGAGCTCGTTCTTCGAGGTCGCCTTGGAGACGAAGCCGGCGACGCCGAGGGCGAGAAGGTCGCGCACCACGCGCGGATCCTCATGCGCCGAAACCACCATGATCGGCAGATGGGGATGGGCGGCGCGCACCCGCACGAGTCCGGAAAGCCCGGTCGTGCCCGGCAGGAAGAGGTCGAACAAGCCGAGATCGAAATTCTTTTCGCGCGACAACTGGCTCAGCGCGTCCTCGATCGTCGTCGCTTCGAAGATTTCGCAATTCGGACGTTCCATCCGCACGGCGCTTTCCAGCGCCTCGCGAAACAAGGGATGATCGTCCACGATCAATATCCGCGTCATCCTGGCGTTCCCCGGTCGGATCTGTTCGTTGCGGGCGAAGGCCGAAACCGCCGCCCGCGGCCCTGCCGGTCGCTTCCGACTCGTCCAGGCTGCGTTTCGATGAATTTGCGCCCAAGAGGCTTCGCGCGCAAGTCGCGCCCGGGGCGAAAGCGAAAGGCGGTCGCGCTTGCGCGCGGCCGCCTGTTCCTTGTCAAAGGCGCGAGGATCCGGGCCGAAGCCCGGAACCTGTTTGCCCGGCTCAGTTGGCGGCGGAATGCGGCGCCAGCTTGAACACCCAGTAGGAGCCGCCCTGGTTGATGCCTTTGAAGGACTTGGCGACTTCGCCGCCCCACAGCGGCACGGCGCCGCCCCAGCCGGCCGCAACGCCGACGAGCTGTTCGCCATCCTGCTCCCAGGTGATCGGCGGCGCGACGATGCCGGTGCCGACGTTGAACTTCCACAGAGTGGCGCCGGTCTTGGCGTCGAAGGCCATCAGATAGCCTTCAGGCGTGCCGGTGAAGACCAGGCCGCCGGCGGTCGCCAGAATGCCGCCCCACAGCGGAGCCTTGTTCTTGTATTCCCAGACCACCTTCTGGGTGATCGGGTCGATCGCCTTGAGCGAGCCGATATGGTCTTCGAAGACGGGCTTGATGTTGAAGCCCGCGCCGAGATAGGCGGCGCCCTTCTTGTAGACGACCGGCTCGTTGTGGATGTCCATGCCCCATTCGTTCGACGGCACATAGAACAGCTTGGTCTCGTCCGAATAGGCGACCGGCATCTGGTTCTTGCCGCCGAGGAAGGACGGAACAGAGAAGACTTCCTTGCCCTTCTTGCCGTCTTCCGACTTGGTGGGATCGCCAGGACGGTTGTCGTCGTTGTAGATCGGGCGGCCGGTCTTGTCGATGCCCTTGGCCCAGGAGATCTTGCTCACGAAGGGCATGGCGGAGATGAACTTGCCGTTCGTGCGGTCGAGAACATAGAAGAAGCCGTTGCGGTCGGCCGTGCCGCCGAGCTTCATGTCCTTGCCGTCGACCTTGGCGTCGAACGGAATGAATTCGTTCACGCCGTCGAAGTCCCAGCCGTCATGCGGCGTGGTCTGGAAGCCCCAGACGAGGTCGCCGTTCTCCGGGTTGATGGCGATGCGCGACGAGGTCCAGCGGTTGTCGCCCGGGCGCAGCCAGGAGTTCCACGGCGCCGGGTTGCCGGTGCCGAAGAAGACCAGCTTGGTCTCGGGGTCGTAGGTGCCGCCGAGCCAGGTGGCGCCGCCGCCGGTCTTGTACATGTCGCCCGGCCAGGTTTCGTTGGCCTTGCCGGTCATCGTGGTGTCCTTGCCCTTGTAGGTGCCCATCAGGCCTTCAAGGGTCGGGCGGCTCCACACCAGCTCGCCGGTGTCGGGATTGCGGGCCTCGACGCGGCCGACGACGCCGAACTCGCCGCCGGACACACCGGTGATGACCAGCGCGCCGTTCGCCTTGGTCGGGACGACCAGCGGCGCGGCGGAATAGGAATAGCCGGCCTTGAAATCGTCGATCGCCTTGTGCCACGCGACCTTGCCGGTCTTGGCGTCAAGCGCGTAGATCTGGGCGTCGAGGGTGCCGAAGAAGACCTTGTCGCCATAGAGCGCCGGGCCGCGGTTGATCACGTCGCAGCAGGGCATGATGCCTTCGGGAAGACGCGCGTCGAATTCCCAGATCTTCTCGCCGGTCTTGGCGTCCATCGCATAGAGGCGGCTGTAGGAGCCGGTGACATAGACGACGCCGTCGTGCACGAGCGCCTGGGCTTCCTGGCCGCGCTGCTTTTCGCCGCCGAAGGAGAAGGACCACGCGGGCACAAGATCCTTGACGTTGGTGGTGTTGACCTGCTTCAGCGGGCTGAAGCGATGGGCCTGCAGGCCCAGGCCGTTGGTGACGACCTGCTTGCCGTTGGTGGCGTCGTTCAGCAGGTCCGTGTCGGTGACGCCGGCCGCCAGAGCGGCGCCGGCGAAGGCGATCCCCAGAGCGGAGACGCCAGCCAGAAGAGTGCGTTTCATCATTCTCATTCCTCCCAGAGACAGGCGCTGGCATGGCCAGCGCCAATTCCACTGGCGCGGCGCCGCGGAGCGTCGCGCCAAATTCGCCGAAGCGAAAGACCGCCGGAGCGATCAGCGTTCTTGCGTCGGCGGGCGCCAGGTGACGCCGTAGGACGCAAAAATCTTTTTCAATTCGCCGGACGCCGCAAGGTCGGCGATCGCCTTGTCGAGGGCGTCGGCCAGGTCGATCGAATCCGCCTTGACGGCGCCGCCGATCGGCCAGGTCTGAACCAGCCGATGCGCCGGGTAGACGATGGTCGCTGGGCGCGACGCCTGATGCGCCAGATTTTCGACCAGGGCGGACTCGCCATAGAAGGCGACAACTTCGCCCTTGTCATAGGCTTCCGCCGCCTTGCTCTCGCCGCGCACATGGATGACGTTCGAAACCAGTTTATGATCGCGCGCCGACAACAAGATGATGTCCGACAAGGTGCCAAGGTCCACCGCGACCTTTTCCTTCTCGAACAGCGAAAAGTCCTTCGCCGCTTCGGCCTTGCCAGGTTCGACCGCCATGGCGAGACTTTCCGTCTGGTAGGGCGCGGTCAACTTCACCTTGTCGTTGTCTGCTTCGATCTGCGCGTCATGCGGCACATGCAGCATGACGTCGCCCGGCGGCTCGCCGACGACCGATCCGCGCCACACGCCGTTGCGCAGATCATCATTGATATTGTCGTCCGCGCGCAGCGCGAGATAATCGATCCTGACGCCGAGCGCCTTGGCGAGCGCCGCGCCGATATCGACGTCGATGCCCTTCAGAACGCCGTTTTCCTCCCACGACCACGGCTTGTAGTCGCGATAGACGGTTACGCGCAGCACGCCCGCGGACTGAACCGCGAGCAAAGGCGAAGCCGAAATCGCGCGCGGCGCCATGACAGCGCAGAGCGCGGAGAAGAGACACAATGCGCGGATCGTCGCGCGCATCGGTTATTGGTCGCCCTGATAGCGGGAATCGAGATAGGTGCGGATCGACCACATGGCTTCCTGGGACAGGATGCCTTCGAAGGCCGGCATTTTGGTGATGCCGTTCTGGGTATAGCCATGACGGATGCGGTTGATGAACCAGGCGTCGCCGTCCTCGCCCTTGTCGAGATAGCGCAGGTCGGGCGCGATGCCGCCGGATTCGGCTTCGATGCCATGGCAGCGCGCGCAATTCTGATTGAAGCCGGAGGCGCCAATCTTCGTCGCCAGTTCCTGATATTTGGTGCCGCGATAGGGGTTCTTTTCCAGCCAGTCCTTGCCCACTTCGGGCAGACCAGTGGTGTCGACCGGCTGAGGGGTCACATCGCCGTGCGCCAACGCGCGCTCGACGCCGAAAATGCTGAGACAGATTGCGAGGGAGATCCCGAAAGTGCGGGTGGTAAACGCCACGATGTCCTCCAAATTTTTTGCGATCTTAGAGGTCGGCGTCGCGAGTGGAATTGTACTTTGGCGCCCATGAGGGCGGAGGGGCTTGCGCCGCGCGCCGCGAAGCTCTCGCAGCGCGCACCGGAGGGTTCTCAGGCCTCGGTTTTTTCGCGGGTGCGTTCGATGCGCCGCGGTATGAAACCCTCGACCTTCTCGGCGGAGTCGCGCGCCGCGATTTCAGCGATCAACCCATGGCGGGGCGATTTCACGCAAATCGGGTCGCAGGCGGAAGCGTCGCCGGCCAGCGCCAGGGCCTGGCAGCGGCAACCGCCGAAATCCTCGGCCTTGCGCTCGCAGGAACGGCAGGGCTCCTGCATCCAGTCGTCGCCGCGATAAGCATTGAATCCGGGCGAATTGGCCCAGATGTCGGCGAGCGTCCTTTCGCGCGCGTTCCAGAATTCGAGGCCCGGAATCGTCTCCGCCGCATGGCAGGGCAGGACCTTGCCCTGCGGCGTCACATTCATGCTCATCCGGCCCCAGCCGCTCATGCAGGCTTTCGGATATTTGGCATGATAATCCGGCGCGACATGGTCGATGACGATCTGGCCCTTGTACCGTTCGCGCCGTTCCTCCACCTCGGCATAGGCCTTCTCGCTCTGGTCGCGCGTCGGCATGAGATGGGCGCGGTTGAGCAGCGCCCAGCCGTAATATTGCGTATGCGCGATTTCGATTCGCCGCGCGCCGAGTCGCACCGCGAAATCCACCATATCGGCGGCGCGCGCGACATTGGCGCGATGGATCACGGCGTTCACGGTGAGCGGCAGGCCTTCTTCCGCCACCCAGCCGGCGACTTCCATCTTCTTGGCGAAGCCGCCCTCGTAGCCGCCGATCCAGTCGGCGCTTTTCGGCTCCGCGTCCTGGATCGAAAGCTGGACGTGATCGAGGCCGGCGGCCGCGAGCTCGCGGAGCGAGGTCCGCGTCAGGCCGACGCCGGAGGTGATGAGATTGGTGTAGAGTTCGAGCTGCGCGCAATGCGCTACAAGGTCGCGCAAATCGCGCCGCGACGCCGGCTCGCCGCCGGACATGTGGACGTGGAGAACGCCAAGCGCCGCGGCCTGGGTGAAGATTGCCTTCCATTCGTCGGTGGACATTTCCGTCTCGCGCCCGCCCATATTGAGCGGATTCGAGCAATAGGGACAGGCGAGCGGGCAGCGATAGGTCAGCTCCGCGAGAAGCGCGGAAGGCGGCGCGAGAGGGGGCTTTGTCGTCGTGTTCATAGGCCGAGCATCCGCTTTTCGAGCAGGTTGTTGAGCAGGCCCCGGACGTCGCGTTCGATCATCGCGCGATCGGCCTTGTACTTCTCCGCGAGGCCGTCGACGATGGTCGCGAGCGCGGCGGCGCCGTCGCAACGCTGCAGAATATCGACGCTGATGGCGTTCAGGCGCAGGTAGCGCTCCGGCGCCAGCAGCACCCAGGCCTTGCGGACCTGGTCGTTCTTGAGCTTGACCCCGCGCAGCAGATGCGGCCGCGAGTCTTCGGTCAATTGTTCGGTCACGGCCGCGCCTCCGGGAGATCGATGCGCAGGCCGTCGAAACCGATTTCCCAGCCCGAGGCCTCGACCTGCGCGCGTTCCGGCGAATCGTGGCGAAGCGCCGGATTGGAATTGTTGATATGCACGAAAATCCGCCTTTTGATGGCGAGATCGGCGAGCGAGGCGATGGTCCCCTTCGGGCCGTTCATCGCCATGTGGCCCATGCGCCACGCGGTCTTGTTCAGGAGGCCGAGACGGATCATCTCGTCGTCCTCGAAGGTCGTGCCGTCGAAGAAGACGATCTCCGCGCCGTCGAGCCTTTTGCGCAGGGAGTCGGTCATGCGCGCGCAGGACGGCATGTAAAAGAAACGCCGGTCGCCCTGCCGTATTTCGACGCCGACGGTGGTGTCGCTTTCGGCGCCCAGTTCGATCTCGGATTCGTTGCGCGATTCGAGATAGAGCGGAATCTTGCCGGGCGTGACGAAGGGCGTGAGGCTGAAGCCAAGGCCGGTGTCCACGGCCTGTTCGAGGGCGACGGTCTCGCGCTTGACGACGTCCGGGTTGAGCACGCCGAAGACGCCGCCCATCGTATTGGCCATCACGCTTTTCGTTGCCCAGAGCGTGAAGGGCTGCATTTCGCGCATGACAAGGAGCCCCGCGATATTGTCCACGTCGCCGTTCGGCGCGAAGACACCCTTGATCGGCGAATGACGCGGCGCGATCTTCGGATGGAGTTCCGGGTTGGCGATGATTTGCTGGCGCAGGTCGGGCGACGCTGACAAAACAACCCAGTTTTCGCCATCGGCGCTGACCGCGACGCTGGCCTGCGAGCGCTGCGCGATGCGACCGTTGCGCTCATAGGCGAGGCGGCAATTTTCGCAGAGACAATTCCATTGCGGGAGGCCGCCGCCCGCCCCGGATCCAAGCACGAGAAACCGCACGCCGACGACCTCATTCCCCGCCGTCGCCCGAGGCGCCGCGCGCTCTCCCGACGATCGGCCTTGATTTCAATTTTGGCTCACCCGGCCGGGCTCATCCCGGCCGCGGCCTTGTCCGCGTCACGCGCCCGGAGGCGGACTGTTGCCGGCATCCGGATCAAACAGAACGGCGCATGGCGTCGACGGTAGCGCCGCCCGCTCTTCGGAAGGTCAGGACGCCGCGAGGAAATCGTAAGAATTTCGTCACGGCGCGACGCGGTGGCCTCGTCGCGAACCATGCGCCAAAACGCAATTACCCCATCGGCCGCGAACGCTTCCGATGAGGCAAAAATCGCGTCTTTTCGGTCAGGCGATCAGATTTCAGCCGACATATAGCTGGTGACTTCCATGCCCACGCAGACTTCGCAGGCTTCGGGGGCGGTCCAGGTCACTTCCGTCATGTTTTCCTCCGTTTGATATCGTTCGAGCGAGGCGACGCCGCATCGACTGCATTCTGTCGCAGTTCGGCTTTTAGGGGCAAACGACCCGGATTCAAGATAAGGCGCCCATCGTGAACGTCTAGGGCGCCAAAGTAGGAGCGGTTCTTAAATTTGGCTCATTTCTTTTGCGC
>JAJXYV010000086.1 GCA_021780435.1 Pseudomonadota bacterium | reverse complement strand
GCGCCGGAACGCGCGTCTGCGCCCACAAATTGCTAAGACACGGTTTGAGAATGGTTGAAACTGGGCGTCTGGCGTGATTCCAGCTGGGGATTTGGACCCCAGCGTGAATCACGCCCCCGCCTCAAACGCAACCATTCTCAAACGGACTCTAACGCATGTTGGGTTTTGGGATTAGGGCCTGTCCGCCGGAGGGGAAAGCGTCTGCGGGATTGCAGCCGCGACAACGTTGTGATGCGCCTCGGCGTTTCCCAGGCACGATTTAATTTTCTCCACGAAATTTCGGCTTCCGCTTACCCGTCGCTTACCGAAACGGACGCGCCATCACCCCAAGCAGCGGCTGTAAGAAATAAGTATTTGATTTAACTGGCGTCCCGGAAGGGATTCGAACCCCTGACCTACGGTTTAGGAAACCGTTGCTCTATCCTGCTGAGCTACCGGGACGCGGAGCGCGGGCTCTGCCTATCACAAAAATCGGCTCGAAAAAACCACGCGGCGACGAAACATGCTAGGCTTTCGCCGGAGCTACCGCCAGCGCGTCGTCATGCCCTTGGTTTCTCGTTTCTTCGCCGTTCTGGCGGTCCTTGCAGCGCTGGCGCCAGGGCTTGCGGAAGCGGCGTCCTGCGCTTCGTCGGCGCCGGGCGAGAAAGTGCGGCTCGTCAGCGTGGGCGTGCGGCTCGACATCGTCCTCGCCGATGGCCGCGTGATCTATTTTCCGACCATTGAGCCGCCGCGCGCGACGGCGGCCGAGCCCGACGCCCCGCAGGACGTCGTGCGCCAGTTGACCGCGCTGCTGCAGGACAAGAGTCTGATTCTGCAGCGGCTGGGCGCCGCCGATCGCTGGGGCCGGATCCCGGCGCGACTTTCCATCGACGGCGAGAGCGAAGCGGTCGATGAGACTTTGATCGCCGCCGGTCTGGCGATGGTCAGCGCCGATCCGGGCGCGTGCGGGCTGAACGTCAAGGCGGCTGAAACGGCGGCAAGGGCGGCGCGGGCCGGGATCTGGTCCGATCCGGCTTTCGCCGTCCTGACGGCTGAGGATTTGACGGTTTTTCCCCCGCGCGCGGGAACCTTGGCGATCGTCGAAGGGCGGGCGCGCTCCTTCGGGCATGGCTTCAGCCGGACTTACATCAATCTCGGCGACCGGCGCGGCAGCGTCACTCTGGTGATCGCCAAACGCTACCGCCCCGCGTTCGATCGCGCCGGATTCGACGAGAAAAGCCTTGCGAACCGCCGGATTCGCGCGCGCGGCGTCGTCGAGATGGGCGGGGCTCCACAAATCGACTTGTTTCATCCCGCTCAAATCGAGTTTATGGAAGAGGCGCCGCGAGCTGGCGGATCCGCGCAGGCGGATTCGCCGGCGCGGCATTGACCGGATTTCATCAGGGCGCCGGTGGAACGGCGGGCGATCGCATTGAGCGGCGGGTTCATTTCAGCAGGGGCGCGGATTTTGTCGCGGGGCGATTTCACGCCGCGCGCCGCCGCCCTGTCGCCGCTGCTCGCGGCGCTGCTGCTTCTGGCGGGCTGCGCCACGCTCGAGCAGCAGGGGATCGCGCCCGAGTCGGCGGCGCCCGCCGCCGCGCCCAAGGCGCTCGGCGACACGCCCGAAGTCGCGGAGCGCAAGAAACTGATCGCGCTTTACGGCGGCGAATATCAGTGGCCCAAGGCGCAAAACTATCTCAACGAGGTGCTGGTCAAGCTCGCCAAGGCGAGCGACACGCCAACCCAGCCTTATCGGGTGACCATTCTGAATTCCTCGGTGGTCAATGCCTTCGCCCTGCCCTCAGGCGACCTTTTCGTGACGCGCGGACTGCTCGCTTTGGCCAATGACACATCGGAAGTCGCGGCGGTCATGGCGCATGAAATCGCCCATGTCACGGAGCGCCACGCTTTTCTTCGCGCCGAGCAGGAAAAAACGGCGGCGGTGATTACCCAGGCCGCCAAGGTGATCCAGAACCGCCAGAAGGGCGAGGAGGTGGAGGCGACCGCCGCGCGAACCATCGCCGGATATTCCCGCCAGCAGGAGTTCGAGGCGGACAAGATCGGCATCGGCGTCATCGCGCGCGCCGGCTATGATCCGTTCGGCGCCGTGCGCTTCCTCAGCGCGCTGGCGCGTTCGAGCGAGATGCGCGCCGCGCTGATCGGGCAAAGCGCGACCGGCAAGCCGGACATATTGGCGTCGCATCCCTCGACCCCAGAGCGTATCGCAGCGGCGCTGCAGGAAGCGCGGCAGATCGGCGCTCCCGGTCTCGGCGATCAGGCTCGCCGCCCCTATCTGACCTCGATCGACGGGATCATTTTCGGCGATGATCCATCGGATGGGGCGATTCGCGGGCGCAAGTTCATTCATCCCCGCCTCGGCTTTTCCTTCGAAGCGCCCGAAGGCTATGTGCTGGAAAACTCGGCGCAGGCGGTGCTCGGCGTGGCCAATGGCGGCGCCGAGGCGTTGCGCTTCGACAGCGTGCGCATGCCGCCCGGCAAGACGCTCAAGGACTATCTCACGTCGGGCTGGATCGACGGCCTGTTGGCCTCGACCATCCGCGAAGGGCGCGTCAACGGGCTCCCGGCGGTCTTCGCCGACGCCCGCGCGGGCGACTGGAACTTCCGCGTCGCGGTGATCTCCTTCCACGACGACGTTTATCGCATCATTTTCGCGCTCCGGAACCTGACGCCCGAGGCCAGCAAGATGTTCGACGACTCTGTCGACAGCTTCCAGCCGATCTCGCCTGAGGACGCGCAGCTGGCGCGTCCGCTTCGCTTGCGCCTGGCGACCGCCCTGCCCGGCGACAATGCGGCGAGCCTCGCCGCGAAGATGGCCCTGACCGATCAGCCTGTCGAGCAGTTCGAGCTGCTCAACGGCCTCGACGGCGACCAGGTCAAGCCGGGCGAGATCTACAAGATCGTCGCTTATTGATCTTCGCGCGGCGCCAATGAAAACGGCGGGGCTGCTGGCCCCGCCGTTTGTTTTTGCGCGCTGTGGGCGGGTTTGGTTTCAGTAGTTGTAGGCGCGCTCGCCGTGGTCGGCGATGTCGAGGCCTTCGCGCTCCTGATCTGGGGTCG
>JAJXYV010000275.1 GCA_021780435.1 Pseudomonadota bacterium | reverse complement strand
GTATCCCTCCGGCGTGAACCGCCTTGCCGAAATTGACGCGAGGGCGATGCTGCGCAGCTAAATCGGCTTTATGAGCGAGGTTAGCTGCACAGCATGGGTCATATGACATTGATCACGGGCAGCGAGCGGCGTCGGCGGTGGAGCGATGCCGACCGGGCGCGGATTTTGGCGGCGATTTCCGAGCCGGGCGCAGTCGTCGCGGAAGTCGCGCGGCGCGAGGATGTTTGTACGGGCTTGATCTACCAATGGCGCCGGGCGGCGCGGCGGGTGCAAAGCGCCGCCGCTTGCGGATTTTCTCCGGTGATCATCGAGACGACTCCGCCTTTGCCATCGATGACGGCTCCCGGTTTCGGCTTAGGCGTCATTGAAGTGGAGTTGAAAGATGTCCGGGTGCGGATCGCCGCCGACGCGCCTGCGGCGGTGATCGCCGCGACCTTGAAGGCGTTGCGGGCATGATCCCGATACCCTCGGGATGCCGCGTCTGGATCGCGATGGGTCACACCGACATGCGCCGGGGCATGCAGGGACTGGCCCTTCAGGTTCAGGAGCAATTGCAGCGCGATCCTCACGCCGGCGACCTTTACATCTTCCGCGGTCGTCGCGGCGATCTGGCGAAAATCCTCTGGCATGACGGCGTCGGGCTGTCGCTTTACGCCAAGCGGCTGGACCGGGGAAAGTTCATCTGGCCTTCAGCCAGAAACGGGGTCGTCTCGATCTCAGCTTCGCAGATGGCTTGCATGCTTGAGGGAATCGACTGGCGAAATCCGCAATTGACCTGGCGACCGACCAGCGCCGGATGACGGCGAAAAAATCTTGGGCTGAACGCATTTTGGGGCGCCTCGAATCGCTCGTTTTGTGATTCACTCTGCACCATGGACGCCGCCAGCAACGCTCTTGCCGAAGAAAACGCCGCGCTGAAAGCGGAACTGGCGGTCGCTCGGGTGAAAGCCTCGGAAGACATGGCGCTGATCGCGGCGCAAAAGCTGCGGATCGCCAAACTGGAGCGCCAAGTTTACGGGCAGCGCTCGGAGCGAACGGCGCGGCTGATCGATCAATTGGCGCTCGACTTCGAGGAACTGGCCGCCAGCGCGACAGAGGACGAACTGGCGGCCGAACAGGCGGTCGCCAAGACGACGACGGTGTGCGGCTTTACGCGCCGCCATGGCGAGCGCGACACATTCCCCGAGCACCTGCCGCGCGAACGTGTCGTGGTCGAGGCCCCGACGACTTGCGCATGCTGTGGGGGCGCGCGTTTGCGCAAGCTGGGCGAGGACGTAACGCGGACGCTGGAAACGACGCCGCGCCAGTGGAAGGTGATCGAGACCGTGCGGGAGAAATTCTCCTGCCGGGACTGTGAGAAGATCACGCAGGCGCCGGCGCCGTTCCACACGATTGCCAGAGGCTGGGCGGGACCGAGCCTGTTGGCGATGATCGCCTTCGAAAAGTTCGGCCAGCACCAGCCGTTGAACCGTCAGGCCGAGCGCTACGCGCTTGAAGGCGCGCCGATCGCGCTCTCGACCATGGCTGACGCCATGGGCTCCGTCTGCGCGGCGCTCGATCCCCTGCGGCGCCTGGTCGAAGCACATGTCATGGCGGCCGAGCGTTTGCATGGCGACGACACCACCGTGCCTGTGCTGGCCAAAGGCAAGACCGACACCGGGCGTTGTTGGGTTTATGTGCGCGACGACAAGCCGTTCGGCGGCGCCGGACCGCCCGCGGCGATCTTCTACTACTCGCGCGATCGCAGGGGCGAACACCCGCAGGCCCATTTGGCGGGATATGCCGGAATCCTGCAAGCGGACGCCTACGACGGCTACAACAAGTTGTATCTTGCCGATCGCAAGCCCGGTCCTATCCAGGAGGCTGCATGTTGGGTGCATGCACGCCGGCCCTTCTTCGCCATGGCGGACATCGAGGAGAACGCGCGCCACAAGGCGGCCGGGAAGCGAGAGATCCCGCTCTCGCCGATCGCCATCGAGGTCGTGCGCCGCATCGATGCGCTGTTCGAGATCGAGCGCTCCATCAACGGCAAGGGCACAGCGGAGCGCATGGCGGTTCGGCGGAAGCTGAGCCGACCGTTGATCGAGGAACTCCAGGCCTATTTGCGCGAGCAGTTGGTCAAGCTCTCGCGGGGGCACGATCTGGCCAAGGCGATCAATTACATTCTCAAACGTTGGCCGGCCTTTACGTTGTTCCTCGATGATGGGCGCGTCTGCCTGTCGAACAATGCGGCCGAGCGTGGCCTGCGTGGTATCGCCCTCGGCAGAAAATCTTGGTTGTTCTGCGGATCCGACCGCGGCGGGCATCGTGCGGCCGCCATGTACAGCCTCATCGTCACCGCCAAGATGAACGGCGTCGATCCGCAGGCGTGGCTGGCCGACGTCCTCGCGCGCATCGCCGGCCATCCTGCTCACCGGCTCGATGAGTTGTTGCCTTGGAATTGGCGGCCTGCCTTCGTCCGCACGCCGGCGCTGGCGGCCTGACCACGCAAAGATCATGGTGAGACATGCGGAAGCCGACCAAGCCGACCTCCACCATCTCCGAGTCTGAAAAGGCCAGCGTCACCGCGGCTTGCGAACGATTGATCGGCGAGTTCCTGAGGCCGCGCTTCCTGCCTGTGATCCGGCAAACGCAGTTCAACTATCCGGTCGACATTCTCGGCAAATGGCGCGGCGCCAACTATCGCTTCATCCAGCGCTATCGCTCAGGTTTTTCGGAAAATCTCGGCGAAGAGTTCGATGCCCCTTTCGCTCGCCTCGACTGGATCAGCCGGGATCGTTTCGACATCCAGTGGCATCGCCACACCGGAGAATGGTACCGCCTGCATCGCGGCCTCACTCTCGTCAACGCAATAGAGACGCTCAAGTCCGACGGAATCCTGCACCCCTTATAGGCTAAACCGCCAGTCCTGCGGCCTTCGCCGGAGGCTTACCGATCAGCGTGCCGTCAACCGAGAAATGCTCGGTCGACAACAGCCGTTTCACGCGAGGCTGAGCCAGAACGGTAGAGAGAAACTTCGCGGCGATGGCGCCTTCGAGCAGGCGGTCGCGGTTCTTCGA
>JAJXYV010000178.1 GCA_021780435.1 Pseudomonadota bacterium | reverse complement strand
TGGGCAGCAGGGCCGGACGCGCCCGCGGCGATTGAGGGAATCGGCATTCTCGGCGCCCTGCCCGAGGGCGTCGAAGTTGAAATTCAGCCTCTCGTCGCGACGCGTCCGCCCCGTTGGCTCGACTGGGCGCCGCCGGGAGTCTTCGTCGGCACTCGCGGCCGGGCTCTTCCCCTCGCGGGTTTGCGTTTCCGTCTCTCCGGCGCGAGAGCCGGCGAGTTCAGAATCTCCGCAGAAGCCCTGTTCCTTGGATCTTCGATCATGAGCCGCAGCGGTCGGGAGATTGATTTTGTGGGTCCTGGCGGGAACGACCCGCTGGTTGGCTTGCGGTTCGCCCTCCTCCCCGAAATGGAGGGGACGATCAATGAAGGTTTTGTCGCTCCAGCGCCGGCTTTGGCGGAGGCCGGCGTTGCCGAGCGTCAAAAAGAGCCCAGAATCAGAGTGTTTCGCGCTTCGGCGGGGGCATGAAGCCTTTGGGTTCGACAATTGGCTATTGAATTTGGTTACGGGATCATAGGGGTTGCACATGGCTTCAGTCTCATACAATTTGAACGCTCCGGACCTCGCTAAGACTTTGGCGCAGATGAAATCGCCGGCGGAAATGGTGAACGTCATCGCCAATCTGGCCGCGAATAATCTCTGGCCGACGTCGGGCACGATCTCGGTTCTGGCGGCCGATTCGACCAGCAATTACACGCTCGGCGCCAGCGGTGAACTGTTCCTGTTCGTTGGCCAGCAGGGCGCAACGGCGACTGTGAACGACAACGCCGGCGGCAATATCCTGGCGGATCCCGGCAACATCATTGCGATGAACACGACCGCGACCGCGGACACGGTGATCGGCGGCGATGGCGCCGACTCGATGATCTCAGGCCAGGGCTCGAATTATCTCGTCGGCGGCAACGGCATGAACACCCTGGTCGGCGGCGCCGGCGCCGATACGATGTGGGGCGGCGGCACGACCGATATGCAAGCCGGAACCGGCGGCAACATTATTCACGCTGGCGTTCAGGCGGGCAATCACGATACCGTTTATGGCGGCAGCGGCGCCGACATCCTCGGCGCCTTTGCGGGCAACAACACCTTCTATGCCGGTTCGGGCCTCAACACGATCTGGGGCGGTTCGGGCAACGACACGATCTGGGGCGGCGGCCAAAGCAACATTCACGCGGGCGGCGGCGACGTCACCATCCATGCCGGCCAGACGAATACCGCTTCGGACACGATCGCGGCCGGCGGCGGCAACGACCTTATCGGCCTGGTTGCCGGCAACAACATCGTTTCTGCTGGCGCGGGCAACGACACCGTTTATGCCGGCTCCGGGAAGGACACCATTTATGGTGGCAGCGTCGGAAACCTTACCGTCGTCGGCGGCGGCCAGACCGTCGTCAACAGCAACAATTCGTTGAACGACATCACGTCCCAGACGGTGTCGGGCGGCATCACGACGATCACCTTCCAGGATGGCCAGACGCTGGTTTCCTCCAACGCCACCGTCAACCTGCACAATGGCGGCACGATCCACACCTGATCGGCCTCCCGTGGCGACGGTCCCGTTTCGGGGCCGTTCTCCGAAGGAACAGAACGAGCGTAGCTCATTCCTACGCTCGTTTTTTTATGTCGCGCGGGGTCGCTTCGGCTCGACGTTCACGACGGACGACTTTTCGCCGGCCGCAACCTTGGCCCGTCGTCGGAAGCCGCCTATGCTGGTTGTCCGGCGCCCCGAAGATGAATGCTGAACCGCATGAACGTTCTGTTCCTTCACAATAATTTTCCTGCTCAATTTCAAAATCTGGCCCAAGAATTGGCGCGCAACCCGTCGCACCGGGTCGTGGCGATCGGCTCGGAATCCGCGCAGCCGATGAAAAATGTCGAATTGCAGCGATACCGGATGCCTTTCTATGACGTGAGCGCAACCCATCCTTTCGCCCGCCGCTTCGATATCGAATGCCACCGCGCAACCGCAGTGCTGTATGTCTTGAGCGCCTTGCGCAGTGCCGGTTTCGAACCCGACCTGATCATCGGCCATTGCGGCTGGGGCGAAACCCTGCCGCTGCGCTCCGTTTTCCCGAACGCCCGGATCGGCGTCTATTGCGAATTCTATTATCGGTTCGACGGCCAGGACGTTCATTTCGACCCCGAAAGCCCGCGGTTGGGCGCTGACGGCGTTGTCGCCCTCCATTGCAAGAACGCCAGCACGCTCCTTTCGCTCGCCGAGGCGGATTTCGGCCTGTCGCCCACCGACTGGCAGAAACAGACCTATCCCGCGGAATATCACGGCAAGATTCATGTCGTTCACGAGGGCGTCGACGGCGAAAGGCTTCAGCCCGACCCGCGCGCAAGCTTCCTTTTGCCCAACGGGGTCATGATCCATCCGGGCGACGAGATCGTGACCTTCGTCGCGCGCAATCTCGAGCCTATGCGCGGCTATCACATCCTCATGCGCGCCCTTCCCCGGATCCTGCGCGAACGTCCCAAGGCCCAGATCGTGATCGTGGGCGGCGAGGGCGTCTCCTATGGCGCCTCGCCGCCCGAAGGCCAAAGCTGGAAATCAATCTATCTGGACGAAGTCGCGCATCAACTCGACCTTGAGCGTGTCCATTTCCTGCCGAATCTGCCTTATGACGACTACGTCAGCCTGCTGCAGACCTCGCGCGTCCATGTCTATCTGACCTTCCCCTTCGTCCTGTCCTGGTCTCTCATCGAGGCCATGGCGCTGGGCTGCGTGATCGTCGGCTCCGACACCGCCCCGGTGCGCGAAGCGATCACCCATGAAGTCAACGGCCTGCTGACGCCTTTCCACGCGCCGGACGCCTTGGCCGACAAGATCGTTAGCGTTCTGGCTGATCCCGCCGCCTTCGCCCATCTCGGCCATGCGGCGCGCGCGACGGCGCTCGGGCGTTATGAGAAAAACGCCTGCCTCGACGAGACAATGGCGCGGCTCGGTCTCGAGCGCTTGGAAGCGGGCGAGGGCGAAGCCGAAACGCAAGGCCTCCTGAAAGCTGTGTGATCGCCCGAACGCACTCGCCAGCGCGCGAAAGCGCTCCAGATCAATCTCACGCCAGAACGGGGCGCTAAATGACCGGAATCAACAAGAAGCGAGTTCTCAACGCGGGCAGCGGTCTGTCCGGCCATGGGCGGCTTCCTTCCCCTTTTTCACCTGATTTGTGGGAGGAAGTGCGCCTCGACGCCGATCCAGCCACCGCGCCCGATGTTGTCGCCTCGCTCGTCGACATGCGCGGCAAGATCGCGGACGCGTCGTTCGACGCGATTTATTCCTCTCATGCGATCGAACATCTTTATACCCATGAGGTCATTCCCGCCTTGCGTGAATTCCGCAGGGTGCTGAAGCCGGAAGGCTTCGCGCTCGTGACCTGCCCCGACCTCGCCGCCATCGCTCGACAACTGCTCCAGCATGGCGCGGAAACCATCGCCTATCATTCGCCTGCGGGACCGATCCGTCCCATCGACATGCTCTATGGCCATGCCCAGTCGATTGCGAACGGCCGAGCGATGATGGCGCATCGCACCGGGTTCACCGCCGAACGCCTGGCGCGCGTCGCATTGGCGTCCGGCTTCACGGAGATCAGGGCGACCGAAGGAAGCTGCTTCGACATCTGGACCGCGCTGACCGGACCGCAAGCCCCTGTCGCGGCGATCGCGGCCATGTTCGAAGGATCCGACCTCGCCCGCCTGTTCGCCCCCCAAGCGGTTCAAGGGCCCTAGCTGGCGCGGCGCATGCCCCCGTCCGAGGAAAAATCGCGATCCAAGTCCGGCGAGAACCCGGCGCCCATCCGTGAGGTTCTGTCGGACGCCGACGCTCTTTTTTTTGACGCCTCACGTCATTTCGAGGCGCTTCTCCTGCCCGTCCGCGGATATCTCGACCGCGACGAGCCAGCCCGCGCCTTCCCCTATGCCGATCGACGCTGCCGTCTGGCCGCGCCCACGGCGCGCGATTTTGTTCTCCGCTCCGAAATCAGCCGGCGCGCGGGCTTTGTCGCCGAGGGCTATCGCGACCTTGCCCGCGCGCTCGACCTCGACCCGACCGACCGGCAGATTCTCCGCATCGCGCTGACGCGCGGCGAGCCGGCGCAAAAGACGCTCGCCGCCCGACTCGTCCTGTCGGAGGAGGAGCCTGACCGGGCGCTCACGGCCGCCGCGGTCGACTGGCTGGTCGAGGACGGGGAGAGCCTTCTGTCCTGCTTGAACCTGCGCGGCGAGGAAATCGTCGGCTGGGCGGTCTGGACCGGCGCCGCGCCGCCTCAGATCCAACTGACCGGGGGGGTGACACGCGTGATCGACCTGTCGCCCGATCGGGACCATTGGCTCGCGGGGGAAGGGCGCGGCGCGGCCTCGATCCATGTCGCCTTGGACGACGAATGCTCGGGCGCCATCCTGCTGCGTGGGGGCCGTCCTGAAGCTCAGCCGCGGCAGACAAGGATCCAGCGCGCATTTTCGGATCCGGCGCTAAAAGCCGCCGACCTTTCGATCATCGTCCCCGTCTATGAGGATTATGAGGCGACCCGCGCCTGTTTCTGGGCGCTTTTCGCGCGGGGCGCGCCCCCCGGCGCGCGGATCATCGCCATCGACGACGCGACGCCCAATCGCGAATTACGCGACTGGCTCGACGGCCTGGCGGCGGAGAACCGCATCATTCTGCTGAAAAATTCCCAAAATCTCGGCTTCGCCGCTTCGGTGAACCGGGCGCTCGCACTCTGTCCTTCCGGCGACGTCATCCTGCTCAACGCCGACGCCCTGCCCCCGCCGGGCAGCCTGGGGCGGCTCCGCGACGTCGTCCGATCCGCCCCGCAGATCGGCACGGCCACGCCATTCTCGAACAATGGCGAATATGTCAGCTTCCCCGAGCGCAACACCGTCAACCCGATGGAAACGCCGGACGAGATCGCGCGTCTCGACGCACTCGCGCGGCGCGCCAACGGGCCGGATTTCGTGGATTTGCCGAACGGAATCGGCTTCTGCCTCTATATCAGCCGCGCCTGCCTCGACGCCGTCGGCCCGCTGCCGGAAATCTACTCGAGGGGTTATTACGAGGACGTCGAATTCTGCCTCCGGGCGCAGGAAAAGGGCTTCCGCAACGTCTGCGCGACCGGCGTCTATGTCGGTCACGCCGGGACCCGTTCCTTTCGGGCCGACAAGCGGCGGCTGGTCATGCGCAATCTCGCGATCCTCGAACGGCGCTTCCCGCATTACCATCGGGAATCCGCGTCCTTCGTCGAGGCCGACCCATTGCAGCGGGCGCGCGGCGCGATCGAGGCCCTCGATCCACGAGGCGGCGACAGGGTGGCGCTCGTCTGCGCCGACGGGGCCTCGCGCCTTATGGCGCAGGAGCGCGCTGCGCTCCTGGCGCGCGAGGACGGTCCCGCCCCTCTGGTCTGTTCCTGCGCCGGCGGGCGCGCCGAATTGCGCGGCGCCGACGGCGCCTGGCCGCAATCGCTCGACTTCGCGCTCGATGGCGAGGGAGGCGAAACGAGCCTGCTCGGCTTTCTCGACGCGATGACGGTCCTGCGGTTCGAATTGTTCGATCCCTTGAATCTCTCGCCGAAACTGCTAGCCGGATTGTTCCGCCTGGGCGCGCGGGTCGAAATCGCCGCCGGCGATCTGCAATGGGCGCTGCCCTTGCGCGCGCCCTGGGACGGACCATGCGAGGCGCCGGAAGGCGCCCGCCCCTGCTCGTCCTGCGCCGGGAGCGCTGCGGCGACCCATGCCGAGGGCGAGGCGAGGCTGCGGCGTCTGCGCCGCAAGCGGGCCATTCTCGCCCGCGCCGACGCGATCCGGCCGCTCGACCGCATGGGCGCCGCCATCGCCCGACATATTTTCGGCGAGGCCGCGGTGTTGCCCTTGGCTGAGGCGGCGATCGAAGCGACGCCGCTCGAACCCGTCGCCGGCAGGGCGCTCGCCCTGGTCATGCCCGCCCCCGACCCGCTTGCGGACCGCTTCACGGTCGCGCTCGGCCGTGCGTTGCGACGCCTCAACTCGGAGGCGAAGATCGTCGTCCTCGGCGCCTGCGTCAATGATCTTGCGGTAATGAAATCCCGCAATGTCTTCGTTGCCGGCGCCGTCAAGAGCGACGAATATGAGCGCCTGTTGCGCCAATATGAAATATCCGCCCTGATGTCGCCCTATCGCACCCGTTTCTTTGGCCCTACCGACCGGCTTGCCCGAGCCTTCGCGCTGCCCATGGCTTATTTCGACTATTCCTTCGGCAAGACCGCGCCCGGCGCCGGCGATCTGGCGCTCGATCCGAGGCTTTGCGACGCCAAGGCGGCCTCGCTGGTCGCGCAATGGCTCACGGCCGCCTCTCCCGCCCGCCCCGCGGAGGCGCCCTCATGCTGAAAGGGCCGGCGATCGACGAGAACGCGGCGCCCGCGCTTCGCGCGACGGCGCGCCGGATCAATGCGAGCCAGGTCGCAGGCCATGTCTTCGATCCCGCAAATCCGGACCGCCGCTACGTTGTCGAGCTTCTGCTCGACGGCTATCCCGCCGCCGTAGCGCGCGCCGATCTCTACGATCATGACCTTGCGCGCGCAGGCGAGGGCGACGGCTGCCATGGCTTCGTCTTCACCATCCCGCCGCTGGCCTCGCAAACGGCTCGCCGGATCGAGATACGCCTCGCCAATAGCGGGGAAATCGTCGGCGCGCCGCTGTCGGTCGCCGCCCAGTCTCAGCAGCGGAGCGAGCTCTCGCCCGGCGAGGTCAGCTGGGACGGCGGCCTGCGTCTCACCGGTTGGGTCGCCGGCGACCCGACGCGCGCCCAGACCATTCGCGCGCTGATTGACGGCGTCATCGTCGCTGAGGAGCCCGCGTCGCGATGGACTCACATCGGCGAAGGCGACGACGTTCGCGCCTTCCGCCGCTTCGACCTGCACTTGCCAACCCGTTTCGCTGACGGCCTCGCCCATGTTGCGACCATTCTCACCGAGGAGGGCGTCGAGCTTCCCGGCAGCCCCTGCGGCTTCGTCGCTTTCCCTGACGGCCTCGCGCGCTTCCTCGAAGGACACGGCGAGATCGAGTCGGAAAAGCCGCGCGGCGCCTTCTACGACCGGATCGTGCCGCAGTCGCTTCCCCTCGCCGAATTCGAAACATGGCGCCGCGCCTTTCCGCCGGCGCCCCCCGGCGGCGAGACGCCCCGCATAGCCGTCGCCTTCGTCGGCGAAGCCGGAATCGAGGCCAGCGTCGCCAGCCTCGACGCTCAGGAAGGCTGCGACTGGATGGCGGCGGCGCTCGAAGGCGGCGAGGCTCAGGTCGATTTCGATCCCGCTTTGCTGCGCGAATTCCTCGACAGCGACGCCAGGGATTGCCCGATCCTCGTTTTCGCGCCTTCCGGAACCGTCCTGCAACCGCACGCCCTCGCTGTGCTGGCCCATGCGCTCGACGCCTTTCCCGAGGCGCCGCTGGCCTATGCCGATTTCACCCTTCAAGGCGCGGAGGGCGACGAATGGCCGGTCGCCCTGCCCGCCTTCGACTATGAACTGATGCTCGAGCAGGGCTGCGGCGCGCTCTTCTTCGCCGCGCGCGCCGACCATGTCCGAGCGGCGGCGTGGGCCGGCGCGGCCGACCTGTTCCGACTGTTTTCCTTTTGCCAGGACCGCCGCCGCGTCGTCGGCCCCCGCGCCGGCGAGCCCACCGCCGCCGAGCCTGTCCACCAGCCGGGCTTTCTCGCCCGCCTGCCGAAGCTCGATCTCGCCGCCTTGTCGCGGCTTCTCGCCCGCGCCGGAGAGGCCCATCTCGTCGCCCGCGGCGTGCAGGCGAAGATCGGCCCCGGGCGGGGCGCGCTCCTGCCCTCGACGCTCATCGCCCGCCGGCCGCCGCGCGGCCGCGTCTCGATCCTCATTCCGACGCGCGACCGCGCCGACCTGTTGAAACCTTGCTTCGACTCGCTGGCGCAGACGGTCGATCTCGCGCGCCACGAGCTCATCGTCATCGACAATGACTCGGTCGAGCCGGAAACGATGGCCCTTTTCGCGGCGATGACCGCGCAAGGGGCGCGGGTCATCCCCTATGGCGGCCCGTTCAATTTCGCCCATATCGTCAATCGCGGCGCCGAGGCCGCGACCGGCGATTTCCTGCTCCTGCTCAACAATGACGTCGAGGCCCTGCAGCCAGGCTGGCTCGATGAAATGCTGAGCCGCATGGCCGAGCCCGACGTGGGCGCGGTGGGCGCGGCTTTGCTCTGGCCCAGTCGCGTCGTCCAGCATGGGGGCGTCGTCGTCGGCCCCAAATTCGCCGCCCTGCACGCCTTCAACGACCGCCTCGACAGCGACCCCGGCTATGCGGACCTGCTGCGCGCCGCCCATGGCTGCAGCGCCGTGACCGCCGCCTGCTTGCTGACCGACAGGCGGCTGTTCATGAGCCTCGGCGGCTTCGACGGCCAGGCCTTTCCGGTCAATTTCAACGATGTCGATTTCTGCCTGAAATTGCGGGCGCGCGGGCTGCGGGTCGTCCTGACGCCGCACGCCCGGCTGCTGCATCGCGAATCCGCCTCGCGCGGCCACGACCGCCGCCCCGACCAATCCTTTCGCGCCCTGCGTGAATTAGGCAACCTGCGCGCCATCTGGGGCGCGGCGCTGGTCGCCGATCCAGCCTATCACCCGATGCTGTCGCTCGACCAAACGCCCTATTCGGCCCTCGCCTGGCCGCCGCGCCCGTCCTCGCCCCGCCAGCCGGTCTGGCCGCAGCCCCGCCCCGTGCCGCCGGGATTCTGAGCGGCATTTACGTTCTTTTTCCGCGAAAAGGCGCCGCGGATTCATGGCCGGCGAGCTTTCGGCCTGTCGGTCCCGCGTGCATTTGCGCAAGGCCACGCTGGGCGAATGGCCGCCTCGGGACTCTTGTTCCCGTCGGACCGATTGCTAATTTCCTGACACGCCCCCTTCTTCAGGATAGCGCCCATGTTCAAGGTCAAAGCCTACGCCACCCATTCCGCGACAGACCGGCTCGCGCCCTTCAGTTTCGAGCGTCGCGACCCCGGCCCGCACGACGTGCAGATCGACATTCTCTATTGCGGCGTCTGCCATTCCGACCTGCACCAGGCGCGCAATGACTGGAGCAATTCGCTCTACCCCATGGTCCCCGGCCATGAGATTGTCGGACGGGTCGTCAAGGTCGGCTCGCATGTGACCAAATTCAAGCCCGGCGATCTCGCGGCCGTCGGCTGCATGGTCGACTCCTGCCGGCGCTGCGAGCCCTGCGAGGGCGATCTCGAGCAATATTGCGTCGAAGGCTGCACCCTGACCTATAACAGCCGCGAGCGCGGGTCCCAGAACCTGACGTTCGGCGGCTATTCCGAGCAGATCGTGGTCGAACAGCGCTTCGTCGTCAAAGCGCCGGAAAATCTCGACGTGAAAGGCGTCGCGCCCCTGCTCTGCGCGGGCATTACGACCTATTCGCCGCTGCGCCACTGGAAGGTGGGGCCGGGCCAGAAGGTCGGAATCATCGGCCTCGGCGGCCTCGGCCATATGGGCGTCAAATTCGCCAAGGCCATGGGCGCCCATGTCGTGATGATCACCACCTCCCCCGAGAAGGGGAAGGACGCGATGCGCCTCGGCGCCGACGAGGTCCTGGTTTCGCGCGACCCCGAGGCGATGAAAGCGGCGCAGGGAACCTTCCATTTCCTGCTCAACACGATCCCCGTCGGGCACGACGTCAATCCCTATCTCGCCTTGCTCAAGCTCGACGGGACAATGGCCCTGGTCGGCGCCCTGACCGCGCTGGAGCCGCCGCCCCGGGGCCGCAACCTGATCGGCGGGCGCAAGACGCTCGCAGGCTCACTGATCGGCGGCATGGCCGAAACGCAGGAAATGCTCGATTTCTGCGGCAAACATAATATCGTCAGCGATGTCGAGGTGATCCGCATCGACGAAATCAACGAAGCCTATGAGCGGCTCCTGAAAAATGACGTTCACTATCGCTTCGTCATTGACATGGCCTCGCTCAAAGCCGCCTGACACGAGAGGGAGGATGTTCCTTGACGCCTGAGCCGGACTCCTCCCTCCTCCTCCTGATCGATTTCCAGACCCGGCTCGCCCCGGCGATCGAAGGCGCGGCGGAGGCCATAGCCAATGCGCGCCGGCTGGCCGAAGGCGCGCGCCTTCTGGGCGCCGAGACGCTCTTCACCGAGCAGAATCCGGAAAAACTCGGGCGAACCGTGCCGGAACTGGCGGAATTCGCGACGGCGCCGATCGCGAAAATGAACTTCGACGCTTTTGCCGCGCCCGATTTTCCCAAGGAAAAGGTCGAAGGACGCGCTGTCATCGTCGCCGGCTTCGAGGCCCATGTCTGCGTGCTGCAGACTGTTCTTGGCCTTCTGGAAGACGGGCGGCTGGTCCTGGTCGTGACTGACGCCGTCGGCTCCCGCCGACCAGAAAACAAGCAAGCGGCGCTGCGGCGCATGGAGCGCTTCGGCGCCGAGCTCGTGACCACGGAAATGATCCTGTTCGAATGGCTCCGCGGCGCGGATCATCCGCATTTCCGCGACATTTCCCGGCTGGTGAAATGAAAAGGCGGCGTTCGGAAAACGCCGCCGACCTTGAAGAACTTGCCTGAACCCGTCACATCGACGGGCTGAAGCCGCTGACGCCGATATTGGCGGCGAAGCCCGCCTGCATGCCCTTGAGCTCCAGGACGACGCCGTTGGAGTTGCGCATGCGGATCACCTGCGCGCCGCCCGCGATCACGACGCCAGCGCCGACGGCGGTGAATGTGCCGACAATGTCGCCGGGATTGTTGATGTTCATTGCACGGCCGACCAGCGTGCCGCCGGAAGCGCCGAAAGTGCCGACGCTGACGCCGCCGATCTTCAGAGGATAGGTGTGACCGTCGAGGGTCAGCGCGCCTTCGCCGCCGCCGAGACCAATGATGAAGCCGGCGCTGACAAAGCGAAGCCGGACAGTGCCCGAGCTGGCGAGGGCGGGCGCGCTCGCCGCCGCCATGAAGGTAGCCGCCAGAGCGGCGGCTGCGGTCTTGAAGATATGACGACGATTCAGCATGCAAGCCTCCGTTGATATGGCGTGGCTTTGGAAGGAAGGCCCCTTGAGGGCAAGGCGGGCAATCAGGCGAAAATGCTTAATGAACTGGCGACTTGGCGCGAATCCCTGCGCCCGGCCGGATCATGGCCGCGCGCGTGGACGCGGTCAATGCGCAGGCGCAGCTTTGCGCCCGCCCGCGCTCCGGAAATTGTGATCGCGCCGCCAGCGAAACAGCCCGCTCCCATACCCAAATGTAATTCCGTTCGATCGACCGGCCTGCGCCAGACCGGGGGGCGGCGAATGCGATCTGGTCCCGTCGCGTCTCGAATCCATGGTTCGGGAGGATGCTGCAATGTGGATCAGGAACCCAGCTGAATGGGGCGCGGTGCAAATCGCCGCCTCGGGACACGCCTTGCGCTCGATCGGGCGCGCCATGTTCTATCCCGATGTCGACAAGTCGCTGGCGCCGAAGGTGCGGCGGATTTCTTTCGGCGATCTTCGCACAGCGCTCGTCCAGGGGTTTGACGACTTCGGCTTCTTTCGCGACGACGTCATCTTCATCTGCCTGATTTATCCCGCCATCGGCCTTGCCCTGGCCTGGGCGCTATCGGGCGCGCACGCCCTGGCTCTTCTGTTCCCGGCCTTCGCGGGCTTTGCTCTGATCGGTCCCTTCGCGGCAGTCTGGCTTTACGAGATGAGCCGCCGGCGCGAAAGCGGCGAGAGGGTCACCTGGGTTGAGGGCTTCAAGGCCTTTGCCTCGCAATCCGCCGCCGAAATCTTCAAGCTCGGATTGGCGCTCGTCACGCTCTATGTCCTCTGGATGTTGGCGGCCTGGAAGATATACGCCCTCACCCTGGGGCCTCAGCCGCCTGCTTCGCTGGCAACATTCGCGAAAGATGTTGTCACGACCCATGCCGGATGGACGATGATCGTCGTGGGCTGCACGGTCGGATTCGCCTTCGCCCTCGTCGCCTTTTCGATCAGCGTTCTGTCCTTCCCCCTGCTGCTCGATCGCAAGGCCACGATCTTCACGGCGGTGGCCACCTCGATCCGCGCGATCGAGGTCAATCCGGGGCCGATGCTGGCCTGGGGCCTGATCGTCGCCGCAGGGCTAGCCCTGGGCATGGTTTTCGCCATGGTGGGGCTGGTCGTCGTCCTGCCGACGCTCGGCCATGCGACCTGGCGTCTTTATCGCGAGGTTGTCGTCTAGAGCATTTTCCGATCCTGTTGACGCGATCTGCCGAGGGAATTTCGGGCCGTGGCCGGGAGGCGGCAA
>JAJXYV010000258.1 GCA_021780435.1 Pseudomonadota bacterium | reverse complement strand
CTGGCTTTCTATCAAAGGGCGCTCGCCCGGACCGACCAACCGGTGCTGAAGGAGCTGTTTGGGCGATTTGCGGAAATGGAGCGCCAACACCTGCACACGCTCGCGCATCGCTACCATGTGGCCGTTCCTGAAACATCGAGCTCCGCTTCGCTCGATCTGGCCGCGCTCAAGCTTGGATTTCAGGGCAATGTGGACAGCCCCGAGGCTCTGTTTCAAGCAGCCATCGAATTCGAAAAGCGCGCCGTCGTGCATTTCGAAAGATTGGCGGCGGAATCCAGCGATGAACCTGTCCTGAACCTGCTTTTCCGGGAGTTGCGGGCCGAGGAAGAGGGGCACGTCAACCTTTTGCAGACGGCGTTTCAGCAATGGATGGCCGGGGAGTCGGTGCTGTTCTGACAGCGTCGTCTCCTTGTGAAATGCCAAAAACCGCGCCGTGATCAGAGCGATCCGGCGCGGCCCCTATTCTGAAGTCAATGCTGCGAGGGGCGGCGAACGCGCCGCCGCCCGACCAAATTCTACAGAATCTCGAGCAGCCCCGCGCAGCCCATGCCGCCGGCGACGCACATGGTGACGACCGCCCATTTGGCCTTGCGCCGCCGGCCTTCCAGCAAAGCGTGGCCGACCATGCGCGCGCCGCTCATCCCGAACGGATGGCCGATGGAGATCGCGCCACCGTTGACGTTGAGCTTCTCCGGCGGCAACCCCAGCCGATCGCGGCAATGAATAGCTTGGGACGCGAAAGCCTCGTTCAGCTCCCACAGATCGATGTCGTCGATTTTCAACCCGAAACGCTCAAGCAGGCGCGGCACGGCGAAGACCGGGCCAACGCCCATTTCTTCCGGCTCGCAGCCAGCCGAAGCATAACCGCGAAACGCGCCGAGCGGCGCCAAGCCCCGCCGCCGCGCCTCCGCTCCCGACATGATCGCGCAAAGTGCGGCGCCGTCCGATAATTGGCTGGCGTTTCCGGCGGTGACGTACTGACCTTCGCGCACTGGCTTCAGTTTGGCGAGGCCTTCCAACGTGGTGGTCGGGCGGTTGCCCTCGTCCTTGGCGAGGCTCGTCTCCTCCATGCGCGAAATCTGGCCTGCATCGTCGGTGATGGCCTTCATGACCGTCATCGGAATGATTTCATCGTCGAACAGGCGCGCTTCCTGCGCCGCGGCGGTGCGCTTCTGGCTTTCCAGCGCGAAAGCGTCCTGCGCCGCGCGGCTGACGCCATAGCGCGCCGCGACCAGATCCGCGGTTTCGATCATGGTTGCATAGACGCCCGGCCTGTGCTGTTCGAGCCACGGATTTCGCAAGGAGACGCGATTGGCGTTAGGCTGAACCATGCTGATCGATTCCAGGCCGCCCGCGACCGCGACCGGCACGCCGTCCGCCATCACCCGCCGGGCGGCGGAGGCGATGGCCTCCAGGCCCGAGGCGCAGAAGCGGCTGACGATGGAGCCCGCGGATGCGGCCGGCAGGCCGGCGCGCAAGGCAGTGGCGCGGGCGACATTGCCGCCCGTGGCGCCTTCCGGATAGCCGCAACCGAATGTGATTTCCTCGACCTCTTCCGGCGCGACCCTGGCGCGCTCCAGCACGGCGCGCAGAACGGGCGCCGCCAGTTCCGCGCCGGGCGTGGCGTTGAATGCGCCCCGATAGGCCTTGCCGATCGGCGTGCGCGCGACTGAAACGATAACGGCGTCCTGCAATGCTCTATCCCTCAAACGCGGGGGGCGGTGAACCGTTTGCCGGCGCCGACCGGTTCATGAATTTTGCGACGAGGTGATCGGTCGCGCGGCAACCTGGCCGCAATCCGTCGCAGCGGCGCGGCGCGGCGCAGAGATTTTGTCTCCGATCGCCGCTCTCGTTTGCCAGAAGCAACCGCTGATGCAGAACGACTGCAGCCCGAGCAGCAGTTGACGCAAACTCGTTTCGGGCGTCACCCCCGAGGTGTCGATCGTAAGACGCGCCCGGGCGTAAGCCGGCTCGCGGCTCGTCAAGATCGCGACGAGCTCCGCCATGGCGGCGTCGTCGTTCGCCATCGGTCTAAAATCGCCCTGATTGCGCACCCTGCTCATGTGTTCCGCGGGGCTCGCCTTGAGCCAGATCGCGAAGAAGGAGGACAGAAGCAGCTCGAAATTCATGGCCTCGGAAACAATGCCGCCGCCGGTGGCCAGGATCATTGGGCCCGGCCGCGCGACAACCTTGCGCAAGGTTGCGAATTCGAGCCGGTGGTAGCCCTCGTGCCCGTATAGCGACAGGATTTCGTTGATCGCGAGGCCGTGCTCTTCCTCGATGGCGCGATTGAGCTCGATGAAGGGCCAATTCAACGCCTCGGAAGCCATCCGCCCCAGAGTCGATTTTCCTGCGCCCCGCAGCCCGATCAGCGCGATCCGGTCCACCGTCGCGCCGCCGCAAGGACGGCGGTCCGCCGCCTCTCCGGTGAACATGGCCTTGACCTGGTCGATCTGATCCTGCCCCGCCCCACGAAGCAGCGAGCGAATGGCCGCCCAATCTTTCGGCAAGGGCTGTTCGGCGACAAGGTCCTCGATCGGAACGCCGATCGCAGCGGCGACGCGGCGAAGCAAAATCACGGACACATTGCCGAGCCCTGACTCCAACTGTGCGATATATCGCTCGGATATGCTGGAAACCTGCGACAAAACCTTGCGGGACATGCCGCGCATCGCGCGCATTTGCCTCACCCGCTGCCCAAGTTCGACAAGATAGGCGTTATGAAGCTCCTCGCCGCCCGTTTCGCCAGTCGCAATTGCCGCCGCCCCCTTTTGGGTGGCGACGTCAACGTCGATGGGTCCGACGAGCTTGGATTCGGGTGTGATTGATCGGCTCATGAAGCAGTCCTAATAAATACGCATGATAATGCATCTGTCCGTTGACATCAAGCGGGCATACGGCATAATGATGTACTATAATGCATCATCCTGGCAGGACGCGACGAGGAATGAGCGCAGTAACGCCTTTAATGTGCGAGTTAGCTCCTCTCGCCCGATATGCGGAGGGGGCATTGATCATATCAGCCTTTTTCGCGGCGCGGACGCATCAATTGCCGCAACGCGACGCCGCATCTGGTGAGCGCGGCCGCAATCCCTGGCTGCGACAGGCCTGTCGAG
>JAJXYV010000071.1 GCA_021780435.1 Pseudomonadota bacterium | reverse complement strand
TAGCCGTCGGCGCCGTCCCGGACATTCGGGGCTCCCCCAAAAGGCGCGCCTGTCAGGCGACCGCCGCCCGATAAACCTTCTCCGCTTCCTCGATCGTCTCCGGCGCGCCGACATGGAGCCACCGGCCCTTCAGTGGCAGTCCGAAGAGACGGCCGCGTTCGGCCGCCGCGAAGAAGAAGGGCGCCAGCCGGAACGGCTCCAGCGGGCAGCCTTCGAACAGCTCGGATTTGATGATCCCGACGCCGGTGTAGACATAGGGCGCATTTTCGCCGGGCGTGGGCCGGCTCAGCCGCCCCTGGGCGTCGCGGAAGAAATCGCCGCGGCCCTCGACGCCGAGGCTTGTCTTCATGTCGGCGAGCAGAAGAAGGACGTCCATCTTCGCGCCGTCCCAGGCGCGGGCGAGCCGGGCGATCTGCGACTCGGGCTCGTCGACCCAGAGCGCGTCGGTGTTGCAGATGAAGAAGGGCTTGCCGCCGAATTCGTCGAGAACCTTGACGATGCCGCCGCCCTGATCGAGCAGGAGGTCGCGCTCATCGGAGATTGTTATGCGCGGCGCCGCGCGGCCGCGCAGATGATCCTCGATCTGGTCGGCGAGCCAATGGACATTGACGATGGCCTCGCTCACGCCCGCGTCCTCGAGCCGGTCGAGCACATGGTCGAGCATGGCCTTGCCGCCGACGCGCACGAGCGGCTTGGGCAGCGACAAAGTGATCGGCCGCATCCGCGTGCCGAGGCCGGCGGCGAAGACCAGCGCCTTTTCGGGCCGCGCGCTCAAGAGACCGCCTCCTCGGCGAAAAGTTGCGGCAGATATTGCTCGAACCATACCTTGAGTTCGGCCAACGCCGGATGGCCGAGATCCTTTTTCAGATAAGATTTAACCCGCGGGATATGGGCGAGATAGGCGGGCTTGCCGTCGCGCTTGTCGAGGCGGGCGAAAATGCCGAGAACCTTGCTCGCGCGCTGCGCCCCCATGATCGCGTATGATGTGGCGAAGGCGCCGACGTCGAACCCCTCCTCGATGTGCTTGCGGATATAGGCATAGGCGCCGAGCAGCTTCAACTCCAGGTCGTCCGACACGGTGACGCGGGCGTCCTGCAACAGCGAAACGAGGTCATAGGCCGGCGGGCCGAGCACAGCGTCCTGAAAATCCAGCAGGCCTATGCGCTGGTCGCCGGCGCGATTGGCGAGCCACAGCAGATTGGGCGAATGAAAGTCGCGCAGCGTCCATGTTTTCGGCTCGGCCACGGGACCGGAGAGAACGCCGCGCCAGACGTTCTCATATTGCGCCCGCGCGCCCGAGGCGAGCTGGACGCCGAGGACATGGGGGGCAAACCATTCGACCAGCAGATCGACCTCGACCAGAAACGCGCCGAGATCGTAGGTCGGCAGGCGCCAGGTCCCGCCGGAAAAAGCGATCTGGTCGGGCAGGCTCCGGGAATGCAGATGGGCGAGCAGGCGCATAGCCTCGGAATAGCGCTCGGGGCGCGGCCCGTCCTTGTCGATTATGCCCTCGTCGCCGAGATATTCCAGCACGGCGAGGCCCGCGTCGAGATCGGCCGCGAAAAGGCGCGGCGCCGAAAACCCTTGCGCGAGCAAGGCCTCGTCCATGGCGACGAAGGGCCGGATGTCTTCGGCGAGATGGACCAGCGCGCTATAGGACTTGCCGCCCCTGACCGGCGGGCCGTCCGGGCGCGGCGGGGAGATCATCAGCACCGCCTTGTCGCCGTCCGGCTTGACCAGCATTTCATAGGCGCGGGTCGAGGCGTCGCCCTGCATGTGCCGCCGCTCGGCCTCGTCCCAGCCGCAGCGCTCCAGCAAATTCTGCGCGCCGCGCAGCCGGACAAGCCGCTGCGCCGCCGCGCCATGGCCGACGATTTCGGCGCGGCGGAAGTCGGGGCCGCGCTTCGCATCCGTGTAAAGAGCGACGTCGAGCCGGTCGTCGGAGAGCGCGGAACCGGCGCGCTCGGCCCATTCGACGATGACCAGGGCGCCCTCCGCCGCCTCGTCCCAGCCGAGTTCGGCGAGTTCGGACGGGTCCTTCACCCGGTAGAGATCGGCGTGGACGATCGGAAAGGCTTCCGTGTCATAGACCTGCATCAGGGTGAAGGTCGGGCTCGGCGCCTCGAGATCCGGGTCGCCGGTCAGGCTGCGGATCAGGGCGCGCGCGAAAGTGGTCTTGCCCGCCCCGAGATCGCCACTCAGCGTCACCAGATCGCCGGCGCGGACCATGTCCGCGACTTCCTGGGCCAAGGCCCTCGTCGCCGCCTCGTCGGGCAGGTCCACGCGCCAGACCGGCTCACTCATGCCCGCGCCTCCAACAAGGGATCAATCTTCGGGCGGCTTTCCGTTTCGCCGCCACGAAGAGGAAAAATACAGGTCACGACTGTCCCTTCTCCCGGCGCGGAATCGATATGGACCGTTCCGCCATGCAACTCGACGAAGGCGCGCACGATCGACAGGCCGAGGCCGACGCCGCGATGGCGGGAATTGATCGTATGGCTTTCGAAACGGTCGAAGACCTTGTCGAGCAGTTCCGGCGGGATGCCGCGCCCGCGGTCCGAAACCTTGAACACGATCTCGTTTTCGCGGCGCAAGGCTGCAAGCGTGACCACCTGCCCCGGCTCGGAAAAGCCGACGGCGTTGGACAGGAGATTGAACAGGATCTGGCGGATGCGCTGGCCGTCGGCGCGGAAGCCGCCGATCTCGGGGGCGGCGACGATCGACAATTCGACATGGGATTCGGCCAGCCGGTCCTGCAGGCCCTCCGCGGCTTCGCCGATGACGCGCTGGATATCGACCTCGCCGAACCGCAACTCCATGGCGTCGCGGTCGATCGTGGCGAGATCGAGAATGTCGTTGATGATCGCCAGCAGCGCCGCCGAGGATTTCAGGACATAGCCGGCATATTCGCGCTGCTTCTCGTTGAGCGGGCCGACGCTGCCGTCGCCGAGCAGCTGGATGAAGCCGATGATGTTGGTCAGCGGCGAGCGCAGCTCATAGGAGACATGATGCACGAAATCGTTGCGCAACTGCTCGGCCGCGAGCAGCGCCTGATTGCGCTCCTTCAGGGCGCGCTCGACATTCACGCCGTCGGTCACGTCGATGAAGGTGAGCAGGGTTCCGCCATCGGGCAGCGGGGCCGCCGCGCAATCCACGACGGCGCCGTCGCTGCGGTTCATCCGCCGCTCGAAACCCATGCGCACGGAATGGAGGCCGGCGACCGCGCTGCGCAGGTCGGACCAGACCGCGTCATGGGGCACGAGCGGCCTGCTGGCGGCGGTGATCGTGTCGATATGCGGGTGCTCCGCGACGAGGCCCGCGGGCAGGCGCCACAGCCGGAGGAAGGCGGGATTGCAGAGCTTGAGCCTGCCATCGGCGCCGAAGACCGCGACGCCCTCCTGGAGGGCGTCGAGCGTTTCGCTCTGGACGCGGGCAAGCGCGTTATATTGCGATTCGAGGGTGAAGCGCTCGGTCACGTTGTCGAAGAGATAGGTGATCCCGCCTTGCGGATTGGGATCGAAGGCGACGCGCACGGTCCGCCCGTCGGGCAGGTGCCAGACCTGAGGCGCCGGCTCCATGATCTGATAATTGGCGAGCAGCGCCATCTTCCAGGCGCGATAGTCGGCCTGTTCGGGCAGACGGCGGCCCGCGCGCAATTGATCGAGAATTTCGGAATCCGAGGGCCCCTGCTCCAGGAAGGCCTGATCGAGCCCCCAGAGATGGCGATAGGCCGCATTGGCGAAGACCAGCCTTTTCGAGCGGTCGAAAATGGCCACGGCCGTGGCGATCTGGTCGAGCGTGCGGATATGGGATTCGACTTGCCGCGCGTGGTCGGCGCGCAAGGCCTCGAGTTCGGCAAGATCGTCGGCCACGCCGCCGCCGCCGCCCGGCAGAGGCGCGTCGAGCACGTCCATCAGCCGGCGCACGCCCGCCACAACGACATGTTCGCGCCGACGCCAGATATTGCCGGCCTGCCGGGCGCGCGCCGCCGCTTCGCGCGCGGGGCGGTCAAGCAGCTCAAGGCCGCGCGCCGTCGCATCCTGCGGGCTCTTCGCGTCCACCGCGCGGGCATAGGCCGTATTGACCCAGTCGAGATCGCCGTCCGGTCCGCGCGTCCAGACCGGATGGGCCGTCAGATCGAGCAGACCACGCAGGATTTCGAGTTGCGCCTTCTGCTCGGCCTGGACCTTGCGTAAACGCATCAGCTCCAGGCGATCGCCCGACACGTCGCGCACGCGCATGACGACCCGGCTGCCGATCGCCCGCCCCTCGGCTTCCAGATGGCGCCCGTTCTGGCTGACGAGATCCTGCCGGAACCCATGGCCGCGCTCGCGCAGCAGCGCGACATTGGCCTCGAGGGTCTGCGCCTGGGCGGGCGAGAGCCAGGCGCCAAAGCCGAGCACGCGGCGCGGCGCCGGCGCGTCGAGCACGAGGCTTACGTCGCCTTCGATCTCCGGCTCGCCGCCGGAGCCGCCCCAGACGACGACGAATTGCGTCTCGGAAGCGAGAAAGGCGCGCGCGCGCTCGACCTTCTGGTTCAGCTGATCGATTTCAGCCGTCAACTCGGCCTCGCGCCGGGACCAGAGCCGCCGTCCGGCGAGATGCAGCAAAGCGGTGATGGTGGCGAAGATGACCAGGCCGGCGCCAAGCGACAGGCCGAAAAAACCGCCGGCCGAATCCATGCCCGCGATGCCGGCGACTGACTGTCCGCGCGCCGCGGCGCCGGGAAGCAACAGGGCGGAGCCGGCGGCGCAAAAAGACGCAAGACGCGGTCGCGCGGCGCGGCGCGAAACTGTCTGGCGTGATCTTTTCGGCATGGACCGGATTTCCTTCCCCTGCGGGGCCGGCGCCCCGCGCGAATCACCTCAATTTACCTTCTCGATTCATGGTTAAGAAAGGGGAACGAAATAGAAAACGCCTCCGGAAGAGACCGGAGGCGCTGGATTCGTGCACAGAGGCGACGTGTCATTCGATTGATCGCGCGCAGGCGCGATCAAATGTCCTCTCGAACTTACCCAGCGTCACACTCGCTCCCAGCCGGCTGACGCCGGCAGGACTTTGCTTAATAGCGGTAATGGTCGGGCTTGAACGGCCCCGCGACCGGGACCGACAGATAGTCCGATTGCTTTTGGCTCATCACGGTGAGCTTGACGCCGATCTTGTCGAGATGGAGCTTCGCGACCTTCTCGTCGAGATGCTTGGGCAGCGTATAGACCTTGCGGCCATAGTCGCCCTGGCGGGTCCAGAGTTCGATCTGGGCCAGGGTCTGGTTGGTGAAGGAGGCCGACATCACGAAGGACGGATGGCCGGTCGCGTTGCCGAGATTCACCAGGCGCCCTTCCGAGAGCAGGATAAGGCGCTTGCCGTCGGCGAATTCGATCTCGTCCACTTGCGGCTTCACATTGCTCCATTTCAGGTTGCGCAGGGCCGCGACCTGGATCTCGGAGTCGAAATGGCCGATGTTGCAGACGATGGCGCGGTCCTTCATCGCGCGCATGTGGTCGATGGTGATGACGTCGACATTGCCGGTGGCGGTGACGAAAATATCGGCGCGCGGCGCGGCGTCCTCCATCGTGACGACTTCGTAGCCTTCCATCGCCGCCTGCAAGGCGCAGATCGGGTCGATTTCCGACACGATCACACGGCAGCCGGCGTTGCGCAGGCTCGCCGCCGAACCCTTGCCGACGTCGCCGAAGCCCGCGACCATGGCGACCTTGCCAGCCATCATCACGTCGGTGCCGCGGCGGATGCCGTCGACCAGCGACTCGCGGCAGCCATAAAGGTTGTCGAACTTGGACTTGGTGACGGAATCATTGACGTTGATCGCCGGCCACAGCAGCTTGCCTTCCTTCTCCATGACATAGAGACGGTGGACGCCCGTGGTCGTCTCCTCGGTGACGCCCCGGATCGCCATCGCGCAACGGCCGTAAAAACCTGGGTTGCCCTTGAGGCGCTTCTTGATTGCGGCGAAGAGGACTTCCTCCTCCTCATTGGTCGCGCCGTCGAGGAAGGCGACGTCGCCCTGCTCGGCGCGCAGGCCCAGATGGATGAGGAGCGTGGCGTCGCCGCCGTCGTCGAGGATCATGTTGGGCGTGCCGCCGTCGCTCCACTCGAAAATGCGGTGGGTGTATTCCCAATATTCCTCGAGGCTCTCACCCTTGATCGCGAAGACCGGCGTGCCCTTGGCCGCAATGGCCGCCGCCGCATGGTCCTGGGTCGAATAAATGTTGCAGGAGGCCCAGCGGACATCGGCGCCCAGCGCCTGCAGGGTCTCGATCAGCACCGCCGTCTGGATGGTCATGTGCAGCGAGCCGGCGATGCGCGCGCCCTTGAGCGGCTGGGCCGGGCCATATTCGGCGCGGGTCGCCATCAGGCCGGGCATTTCGGTTTCGGCGATGGCGATTTCCTTGCGGCCCCAATCGGCGAGACCGATGTCGGCGACGACATGATCATGAGTGAGATGGTTGACGGTCATGATTTCTCATCCTGTTGCAACATGGCGGCTCTATAGCAGCGCCATGGCGACAAGGCAATAAACATATAAACAAGTCTTTATATGACTAGCCCCAGAGTGCAAGGCGAGCAGCCGCCAACGCACGCCGGGGGGCATGGTCTCGGCGTCAGCCATCGCCGCTTTGGACGCCTTTCGATCGAAGGCAGAAGGCCGGGAAGCGAAGTGACAAGCTTGGTGTTCCGAATATGGACGCCGAAGAATGCTGTGCTTCTTGGCCCGCCAACAGACGGATCCAGCATGACCGGGCGTCATCCATCAATGCGCGCCGGCGCCCGGACGCTCGCGCCCCAAGTCCGCGAAAGCAAGCGTGACGACGGATTACCTGGAACTGTCAGTCTGCGGAAAACTGGCCGCAGCCAGGCCCATGAAGCGGCCGCGCGCGCGCTCGGCCACCTGATGAACGCTGCGGGCTTTCAGCAGATCCTGGCGCGAGAGGATGCCAACCACGCGCCGCGTCGCCGGGTCGACGATCGGGATACGCCCGACCCCGGTCTCTACGATGAGGTCCGCGACGAACCCGCTTGGGCTGTCGGGATAGGCGATGGGCTGCGAAACGTCCGACAACGTTTCGGCAAGCGTGGCGTCGCCAAGGTCGTCGCCGCCCTGCCACCGCAACGCGTCGGTGCGCGAAACCAGCCCGAGCAGGCGCCCGTCGCCGTCCACCACGGGATAGCTGCGGTATGCGGCGCCTTCGCGGAAGAAGGCAAGCGCCTCGGCAACCTTCATCGCGCCAGGCAATGACGCCGGATCGCGGGTCATCAGTTCGCCGGCCCGGACCAGGTCGAGCGGATCGACCGAATATTCCTGGAAGACATGCCGGCCGCGCCGCGCGATCTTCTCGGTCAGTATCGAGCGGCGCATCAACAGCACGCTCACGGCGAAGGCCGCACCGGACGCCGCGAGCGTGAGCGGAAGCGCTTCGAAGCGACCGGTCAGCTCGGCCGCGAACAGCGCCCCGGTGATCGGGGCGCGCATCGCTCCACTCATGATTCCGGCCATGCCGATCATCGCCCAGAAGCCCGGATCGCCTGGCAGGAACTGGCCTAAAAGGCCGCCAGCCGCGCCGCCCAGGATCAACAGCGGCGCGAGCACGCCGCCCGAGGTGCCCGACCCTAAAGCCGCCAACCACACCACCGCCTTCACGACAAGCAGCGCCGCCAGCTCCCGCATCGCCAGCGATCCGTCGAGCAGCGCCTGGATGCTGGCGTATCCAGCGCCCAACACATGCGGGTCGATCAGCCCGCCGAGGCCTACCGCCGACGCCCCGACGGCCGGCCACCACATCCAGTGGATAGGCAAGCGATGGAACAGATCCTCGATCCGATAAAGCGTGGTTGAAAGGAGGGCCGCCTCAAGTCCAGCCAACAGACCAATTCCGAGCGCGGCCGCAACCGGCGAAGCCCCGCCTGGGGCCTGGAAGGCCAGGGGGAACATCGGCCCCGAGGCGATCATTAACGGCCTCAACGCCCAGGCGACGAGCACGGCGACCACCACTGGCACGAAGCTGCGCGGCTTCCATTCGAACAACAACACTTCAACCGCCAGCAGCATGGCGGCGAGGGGCGTATTGAAGATCGCCGTCATGCCGGCGGCGGCGCCGGCGACCAGCAAGGTCTTCCTTTCGGCGGCGCTGAGATGAAAGCATTGCGCGAAAAGCGAACCGATCGCGCCGCCGGTCATGATGATCGGCCCCTCCGCGCCGAAAGGGCCGCCGCTGCCGATCGAGATCGCCGACGAGATCGGCTTGAGGATCGCAACCTTCAGCGACAGCCTGCTTTCGCCGTAGAGAATAGCCTCGATCGCCTCGGGAATGCCATGACCGCGGATCTTGTCCGACCCGAAGCGGGCCATGAGTCCCACGACCAGGCTGCCAATCACCGGAATGGCGAACGCGCCGATGCCCAGTGACGCGTCGGTGATCAGCGCGGGCGCGCTCGACAACCGTCCGAACCAGAACAGGTTGGTTGCAACCGCGATCAGCCGGAGCAAAATCCACGCGCCGGCGGCGCCGCCGGCGCCCACCACGAGCGCCATCGCGGCAAGGAGGACCATGCGCCGATCGGCGCTGTGATCCGCCAGGCGATGGTGTTCTGCAGCGCGGAGGGGCGTAAGGCTCATCTGGCTCGTTCTCGGATGATCGGGTAATTTATATCGTATTACGATATATTTTGACGCCAGGACAAGCTTGACAATGAATATCCCTTCGCGCGCGCCAGCGCCGATGCCGCGACAACGGATTTCCGCGCTGCGCCGCGCGGTTTCCTTGCATTCAACGAAACGAAACATGCGAGGCCGAATTGTCGCCCCGGTGGGCGTCGCGCGCTCCTCGCGGTTGGAGCGCCGCGGCGGAACAGGCCTCGATTGCCTAATTCGCGGCCAAACTGCCCCTCACGCCCCACAACACAACCGAACTGGTCGACCGGGTCGACACATGCAGCCCCGATTGTTCGCCCCACGACGGAAAGCGCGCTAGACCGCTCTGGCTGCAGCCGATCAACGCGAAGCGTCGACGCCAGCGCAGACGATAGCCGATGATCCACGCGCTATGGCGGCGATCGGCGCAAACGCGCGGGACGTGGAGCCCGCCGACCATTCAATGGAGGCTGCGGCAACTTTTCTTCATCGCCTAAATATCAGCTTTGAAACAGTGCAAAGGCGTTCGGCTTGGCGCCTCGAAAAACGCCTTCATGGCAAACCCGAAGACTCCATGGAAAGCGACGTCGTTCAGTCTTCCCGCGCCTGTTGCGCCGCCCGAAAGGCCAGCGCCTTGTCGCCGATATTGAGGCCGATCTGAAAGCTTTCCGCGATCCTTTGGGCGCGGGCCGCGAAAAAGCGCGCGGCTTCGGGCGGCAGAACGTCGCGCGCCGTCGCCTCGAACAAGGCGAGCCAGGCCCTGAAATGCTCGGGCGCCAGATCGAGCGTGGCGTGAGCCGGCAGGGGCCGCCCCTGATAGCGCCCGGTCCGCAGGCCGATCTGCGACCAGAAATCGGTCAATTTCGCGAAATGTTCCTCCCAATGGCCGGCGAGTCGCTCTTCGAAAATCGGGCCGAGCAGGGAATCGGCGCGGGCGCGCGTATAGAATTCGCGCACCAGTTGCTCCATCATCTTTTCGGTCAGGCCCGGGGGCGGATCGCTGAAATCCGCCGAGCGCGCGGCGAGAGGATGCGGCATATATCTGTTCCATAACGGTTTTCGGCGGCGCGTCGGCGCGGCGGCGCGGCGCAGAAAAATTGTTTTGGCGCCGGATGGGACACTTTGCTACATGGAGGTGCGTCGGGATTCAACTTATAAGAGCCGGCGCCGCTCCCGGCGATTCCGGAACGCCTCTTTCCGGCGGCCCGAGCGCGGACGGGACCGCCGAACGCAACCAGGGGTGCGCCAGTGACTTCGGTTCCGAATGACCAGCAGGCGATGATCGACGAAATTCTCGACGTGATCGCCACCGAGGGCATGATCCCTCGCGATAAGCTTCAGGATGAAGCCACGATCGAGAGCCTCGGCCTCAAGTCGATCGATCTCGTGATGATCCTGACGGCCATCGAAGAGAAATTCGACGTCTACATCCCGATGGACGGCTCGTTCCAGGAGGCCAAGGACCTCAAGGGGCTGGTCGAGGCGATCAGCGACCATATTCTCAAGGAAAAAACCGCGAAATGAAATCCCGCCGCGTCGTCGTCACCGGCATGGGCGCCGTCTCGGCGGCCGGTGTCGGGGCGAAATCCCTCTGGCTTGCGGCGCGCGACGGCAAGCCGTGCATCGGCCCCCTGCAAGTCCGCGAGCCGTATAACGGCCGCGTCCGGATTTCCGCCCAGGTGCGCGACTTCGACATCGAGGCCCGCCTCGGGCCTCAGATCGCGCCCTTTGCCGACCCATTCACGGCCTACGCGCTGGTCGCCGCGGACGAAGCCGTCGCCCAGGCCGGCCTCGACCCCGATGAGCGCCAGGGTCCGCGCTGCGCGGCCTTGCTCGGCACCGGCATCGGCGGGCTCAAGACGATCGACGACGGCATCTTCAATGTCTATGTCAACAACAAGAGGCCGGAAACGCTCACGGTGCCCAAGCTCATCCCGAGCGCCGGCCCCTCCATGCTGTCCATGCGCTATGGCGCGACCGGACCCTGTTTCGCCATCGCCAGCGCCTGCTCGTCGGGCAGCCAGGCGATCGGCCTCGCCCTGCAGATGATCCGCGCCGGCATGATCGACCGCGCCATCGTCGGCGGCTCGGAGGCCTGCGCCACCAATGGCTCGATGCGGGCCTGGGAAATGCTGCGCGTCCTGACCCCGGATTTCTGCCGCCCCTTCGCCAAGAACCGCAACGGCATGGTGCTCGGCGAAGGCGCCGGCATGTTCGTGCTCGAGGCCGAAGAGGTCGCCGCGGCGCGCGGCGCGCAGCCGCTGGCGACGCTCGCGGGCTATGGCACCAACAGCGACGCGATCGACCCGGTCCGGCCCGACGCCGCCTCGGCCGCCGCCTGCATGGCCATGGCCCTCGAGGACGCCGGCCTCGCGCCGGCCGACATCGATTATGTCAACGCCCATGGCACGGCCACGGTCATGAACGACGTGACCGAGGCCCAGGCCCTCAACATCGCCTTCGCCGGCCATTGCCACGATCTTCTCGTCTCTTCGACCAAGCCGATCCATGGCCATGGCCTCGGCGCGGCGGGCGCGCTGGAATTGGTGGTGTCGATCATGGCGCTGCGCGAGCAGGTTGCGCCGCCCAATCTCAACACTGAGAACCAGGACCCCAATTGCCAGATCCGTCTGGTCGGCCCGGAAGCGGTGAAGACCCCGATCAGAGCGGTCCTCTCCAATTCGCTGGCTTTCGGCGGCATCAACGCCTCCTTGATCGTCACGCCCGCCGGCGCGGCCTGAGGACGGGCCGTGACCGCGCCCCTCGATCGCGTCGGCCCTCTTCGCGTCTCGACGCCCGCCGAATCGGTGCGCGCCTTCCGTCGCGAGACCGGCTGGCGCGATGCCGACGGCCCGCCGCCCGCGAGCTATCCGGTCGTCTTCATGCGGATGCCGGAAATCGGCGAGCCGATCCGCCGGGCGGCGCAGGAAATCGGCCTTCCCGTGCACGAGGCGCAGCATTTCGAATATGCCCGCCCGGTCGAAATCGACGCGGAATATGATGTGACGATGGAATTGCGCCGCGAAAGCGACCCGCCCCGCCTCGTTTCCATCGCCGAGGTCTGCGATCTTTCCGGCGCCTTTGTCGCCCGCGTCACCACGACGCTGCGCCTGATCGACCCCGCCACGGTCGCCCGGCTGGCGCCGAAGGCCCCGTCATGACGGCCGATCGCACGCCCCCGCGCCTCGGGGAAAAGCTGCCGACCGCGACCGTCGGCCCCTTTGCCCCCGACCAACTCGCCCGTTATGCCGAAGCCTCCGGCGACAGCAACCCGCTCCATCTCGACGCCGCCTTCGCCCGGGGCTTCGGCTTTCCGGCGCGGCCCGTTCATGGCATGCGTCTGCTCGCCGCCTTCGAGCCCCTGCTCGCCGACTGGCGTCCCGATCTCGCAGCGATCGACCTGCGCGGCCAGTTCCTCACGCCCGTTCTCGAAGGCGAGAGCGCCGTCCTGACGGCGCGGGTCGCCAAGATCGAAAATGACGCAAATGGTTTTATCGCCGTCGTGCGCCTGATGGCGCAGACCGAAAAAGGCGCCCCGGCCCTGATGGGCGAAGCGCGCCTGAGGCCCAGAGGGAAGTTTTGAGCCGCCGTTCGTTTGGCGCGTTCGCTCTGGCCTAGGCGCCAACCGCTCACGTCGTTTGAGCGATCGCTCTGGCCTAGGCGCCAACCGCTCACGTCGTTTGAGCGATCGCTCTGGCCTAGGCGCCAACCGCTCACGCAATTTGGGGGTTCTTTGGCGAAGAGTCGCATGGACGCGCGGCCGGCTTTTGACTAATCAGACGACGACGCGTCGCGCTCGAACCAGAGGCTTGCTTCCATGACCGACTTTCAGCCCAAGGATCGGATCGTTACTGTTTTCGGCGGCTCCGGCTTCGTCGGACGCCATTTCGTGCGGGCGCTCGCGCGCGACGGCTGGCGCGTGCGCGTCGCAACCCGCCGGCCCGATCTCGCCTTTCACCTTCAGCCGCTCGGCCAGGTCGGCCAGATCCATGCGGTGCAGGCCAATGTCCGCTATCCCGAATCGCTGGCCGCCGCCCTGCGCGGCGCCGATGCGGCGGTGAATCTCGTCGGCATCATGGCGACCTGGGGCAAGCAGACCTTCGATTCGGTGCAGGCGGAAGGCGCGGGCGCCGTCGCCAAGGCGGCGCGCGACGCGGGCGTCGCCAATTTCGTCCATATGTCGGCCCTCGGCGCCGACGACGCTTCGCCCTCGGTTTACGCGCGCACCAAGGCCCAGGGCGAGGCGGCCGTTCTTTCCGCCCTCCCCTCGGCTCATATCCTGCGTCCGTCCGTGATCTTCGGCCCGGAGGACCAATTCTTCAACCGTTTCGCCGCCATGGCCCGCCTGATGCCGGCTTTGCCGCTGATCGGCGGCGGCGCGACGAAATTCCAGCCGGTCTATGTGTGCGACGTCGCCGAAGCCGGCGCCCGGCTGTTGCGCGGCGAAGGCAAGGATGGCGCAACTTATGAATTGGGCGGCCCTGCGGTGAAGACCATGCGCGAACTGCTGGAGTTCGTCCTCGCGACCATCCAGCGCCGTCGCGTGCTCGCCCCCCTGCCCTTCGGCGCCGCCGCCGCGCTCGGCTCCGTGACCGAAACGGTCAACAAGTTGCTGCTCGGCCTGCTCCCGTCGGAATTCGTCTTCACCGCCGATCAGGTCGAGCTTCTGAAACACGACAACATCGTCTCGGAACAGGCGAAAGCCGAGGGACGCACGCTCGCCGGCCTCGGCGTCACCCCGGAATCCCACGAAGCGATCGTCCCCAGCTATCTCTATCGCTTCCGCAAGACCGGCCAATACGCCGACCAGCGCACGGCGTGAGACCGAAAGAGCCTGAGCAGAACAGACCGCGGCGACTGGAAAGTTTGGCTTCGGCCCGTTAGCATCGCTCAAGCCAGCCGGCTGCGACGGAGGCGGAGACGATTTTGCCAAGGGCGAAAAGATGAACGAGGGCCTGCCGGACGACGATTCCCTGGCGGAACTATTCGCGGCCCTCGCGCTCGAGGCGGGCGCGGCGATCATGGGGGTTTTCGCCACGGATCCCGCGGCGCGTGCGAAAAAGGACGCAAGCCCGGTCTGTGACGCCGACATCTTCGGCGAGGAAATCATTCTCAACGGCCTCGCGCGCCATGTCCCGCATATTTCCGTCATCGCCGAGGAACTCTGCGAAAGCGGCAAGGCGCCTAAGCTCGACGGAGGCGCGTTCATCCTGGTCGACGCCCTCGACGGCACCAAGGAATTCCTGCAGAAGCGCGACAGTTTCACGGTCAATATCGCCCTGATCCGCGACAGATCGCCCGCCGTCGGCGTGGTCTATGCGCCAGCCCGAGGCGAATTGTTTTTCGCGGGCGAGAGGGCCTGGCGCTTTTTGGCCGCGCCGGGCTCTCAGCTTCCGCCGCGCGCGACGTGGCGCGCCCTGCGCGCCCGCCCCATGCCGGAGCGCGACGCGATCGCGGTGGCGAGCCGCAGCCATAGCGACCCCGAAACGGCCGCCTTTCTCGCACGCCTGCCGGTCAAGGACGTCGTCTCGACCGGCTCGTCGATGAAATTCTGCCTCGTCGCCGCCGGCGAGGCCGATGTCTATCCGCGTTTCGGCCGCACGATGGAATGGGACATCGCCGCCGGCGACGCCGTTTTGCGCCGGGCCGGCGGGATCGTGGTCGACCCTTCGGGCGCACCCATGCTCTATGGCAAGGAAGCGGAGAAATTCGCCAACGGGCCTTTCATTGCCTGGGGAGATCCGATGGCCGTCTCGGCTTATTGCGGCGAACCGGCAGCCCGCCGTTAATCGCGGGTTCAGCCGCGGCGTCGAAAAATCCGCGTCATGGTTCTACAGGGGGGGCTGGGGATGAAGAATCTGTCTCGGCGCGCGGCGGTCCGCGGCATGGGCGCCGGTTTGCTTGCCGCGCTCGGCGGATCGCGCGCCGCGCAAGCGCAAGAACGGCCGATCCCTTACACCGACAACGAATTGATCGAAAACGGCCATCGCTTTTTCGGCACGCTCTCCCGCGACCTGGCGGAGGCCATCCAGTCCGCGACCAAACGCTGGGGCCAGCCGAACGCCTATGTGCTTGGCCAGGAGGCCGGCGGCGCAGTCATCGGCGGCCTGCGCTATGGCGAGGGCTCGATGTACACCCGCAATGCCGGCGACCGGAAGGTGTTCTGGCAGGGGCCGTCGCTCGGTTTCGATTATGGCGCGGACGGCGACCGCACCATGATGCTGGTTTATAACCTGCCATCGACCGACGCCTTGTTCCAACGCTTCGTGGGCGTGGACGGCTCCGCTTATCTGGTCGGCGGCTTCGGGATCACGGCTCTGGCTTTCGATGGCGTGACGGTCGTGCCGATCCGGACCGGCGTCGGCGCGCGGCTCGGCCTCAATGTCGGCTATCTGAAATTCACCGACCATCCGACCTGGAACCCCTTCTGAGCTTTAGCGTCCGCCCTGGCCGTCGCCACCGATCGGGAGGGCGGCGCCGCTTTGCAATGCGGCGGCAAAAATGGCAGCATGCGCGCCGCGCGGGCGCTTTCGCCCGCCTCCTATCGCAGGTCTGGATTCTTGGTCGAGCAAATCGTCGATTTCGCGCTGGGCTTCGTCATTTGCGGCCTGATCGGACTCAGCTTTCTTCCGCTTGTGTCGGGGCGCGCCCGGCGCCTCACTTTGGCGCGGATGGAATCGCGCCTGCCCATGACCTTCGACGAGATCGAGGCCGAGCGCGATCTTCTGCGCGCGCGTTTCGCGGTCGAGAACCGCGCCCTTGAGGTCAAGGCGGCGGAAGCGCGCGACGGAAAGGCCGGTGACGACGCCGAATTGGGCCGCCGCGCCGTCGCGGTGATGCGCCTCTCCGAACAGCTTGAGCAGACAACGACCATGCTGAACGAGCGCAACGCCCAGCTCGCGGACTCCCGCGCCTTCGGAGAAAGAACCGAGGCGACCTTGAAGGAGACGCGCGAGACCCTGGCCCAGCGCGAGGCGGATCTGACCAGGCTTCACGGCGAGTTCGACCGCCTCGCCGAAGAGCATCGCGCGCTCGACAATCGGCGGCGCCAGCTCGAAGCCCAATTCGCGACGGCGACCCGCGAAATTCAGGACCAGCGCGAGCGGCTGGCGACGTCGGAAGCCGCGCGCAAGGAGATTTCCGCGCGCGCCGCCGACCTCCACAGCGCCCGGGAGAGCCTCGCGGCGGATCTCGCGGAAGCCGAGCGGCGCGCCGCTGATTTCGAGGCTCGCCGCGCGCGCCTGCTCGCCAAGATCGCGGCCGAACGGCGTCGCAGCGAGGAACTGGAAAACGCCAATCTCGACCTCCGCCGGCAGATCGTCGGCCGATCCGGCGCCGAGGCGACGGATGGCGAAGGCGCAGACGAGGTTGGCAAGCCAGCCAATGGCGCGCACGCCGCGGCAAGCGCCGAGCAGGAACTTCTCGATCTCCGGGAAGCCATTTCAAGGCTGGGCCGGCAGGTCGCCCATCTGGACCGGACGGACGAATAGAGCTTCCGTCCTCAATGCGCCGCGTCGAGCGGCGGCGCGGCGACGGGGCGATGCATCAGGAAAGCCAGGCTCGACATCAGCAGGAACAGCAGGGCGAGGCCGAAAAAGACGTCGGCCACCGCCATGACCGTCGCCTCGCGCCGGGCGAGCGCGGCAAGCTGCCGGGTCGCCGCCTCGCCCGCCTGATCGCCGTATCGGCCGTAAAGCACGCCGAGCTTCGCCACGAACTCCAGGGTTCCCCGGCGTCCCCAGGCCAGCTTTTCGTGAATCCGCTCGACATGGAGATCGAATCGCCGGTCGAGCGCGGTGTTGATGAAGGCCAGCCCGAAGGCGCCGCCGAGATTACGGGCGACATTGAAAAGACCGGAGGCGTTTTTCAGCTTTTCCGGCGGCAGCGTGCCGAGCGCCAGATTGTTGATCGGCACCATCATGAACATCAGGAAAAATCCGCGCAGCATCTGCGGCAGCAGCAACTCGTCAAAGCCCCAGTCGTTGGTGATCGCGACCGGCAGCGCCGCGCCGGCCGCGAAGCCGAGAAAACCGAGGCCGATCATCAGGCGCAGGTCGATCTTGACGATCAGCCGTCCGACGATCGGCGCGGCGACGAACTGGCAAAGACCCGTGATGAACATGGTCTCGCCGATCTGCAGAGCCGAGAAGCCGCGCACCCGCGCAAGATAGACCGGATAGAGATAGGTGAGGCCATAAAGTCCGACGCCAAGGACGAAGGAGGCCAGCGAGCCGGTCCAGAAATTGCGGTCGGCGAAGGTGGTCAGATCGACGATGGGATTGCGCGAACGAAAGGCCTGCCAGAAGAAAACCGCTGCGCCCGTCGCCGAAAGCGCCGTCGCCCAGACGATCCGCCCGTCCTCGAACCAGTTCTTGGCCGGGCCTTCCTCAAGCAGATATTCCAGCGCGCCGAGGAAAAAGGCCATCGAGACCAAGCCGATCCAGTCGAAATTCTTCAGCAGGCGCAGGTTCGGCCCGTCGAAATCGACCAGGAGCCAGGTCGTCACGGTCACGGCGACGCCCGGCGCGACATTGATCAGGAACAGCCAGCGCCACGAGAAAAGATCGGTGAGATAACCGCCGACCGTCGGGCCGATCGTCGGAGCCGCGGTCGCGACAAGGCCAATGATCGGCGCGACGATCGCCGTCTTGTTGCGCGGAAAGATCGAATAGGCGGCGGCGAAGACGGTCGGAATCATGCCGCCGCCGATGAAGCCCTGGAGTGCGCGGAGCACGATCATCTGGTTGATGTCCGTCGCCATCGAGCACAGCAGGCTCATCAAGGTGAAGCCGGCGGCGGAGACGGCGAACATGATTCGCGTCGAAAAAGCGCGCGACAGGAAGCCTGACAGCGGAATCATCACCACTTCGGCGACGAGATAGGCCGTCTGCACCCAGGCGACCTCGTCGGCGCTCGCCGACAGCCCAGCCTGGATCGTCGCCAGCGACGCCGAGACGATCTGGATATCCAGGATCGCCATGAACATGCCGAAGACCATGGCGAGGAAGGCAAGGAAACGGCTGACGGAAAATTCCGGCTCTTGCGCGCCCGCCTGCGTCGCGCCAGTCATTTGTCCGCGCCGGCGCCGCTCCGGGTGTCGACGTCGACGACGACCGACATGCCCGCGCGCAGATGGCCGGAATCGACCTGGGCCAGCCGGATGCGCACCGGAAAGCGCTGGGTGATCTTGGTGAAATTGCCGGTGGCGTTTTCGGGCGGCAGCAGGGAGAATTCGGAGCCCGAGGCGGGCGCGATGCTCTCGACGACGCCGTCCACCGCCTTGCCGTCATAGGCGTCGACATAGACTCTGGCCTTCTCGCCGGGCGCGATCCGGTCGAGCTGGGTTTCCTTGAAATTCGCTTCGACGTAATAATGATTGTCTGGCGCGATCGCCATCAGCCGGGTTCCGGGCTGCGCGTACTGGCCTGGTTCGACGACTCGATTGCCGATCGTTCCGTCGAAAGGCGCCCTGATTTCCGTGAAGCCGAGATCGCGCTCGGCCCGCGCTTGCGCAGTCGTCAGTTCCGCACGGACGCGCTCCGCTTCTTCGGTCTGGGATTTGAGAACGACGAGATTGGCCCGGGCGGCGGCGAGAAGGGCCTCGGCGCCGGAAAGCGCGGCCGCGGCCTTGTCGCGGTCCGCGAGAACCTGGTCATAACGTTGTTTCGAGGCGAAATCAGAGGCCGCGAGAGATCGGACGCGGCCCAGCTCCGATTCGGCGCGGACGCGCTCGGCGCGCGCCGAATCGACCTGGGCCTGGGCCTGCGCCACCGCCGCCACCTGGGCTTCGGCCTGAGCCTTGATGCGCGCGATGGTGGCGTCCTGGGTTTGCGCCTTCTGCCGGGCGCCTGCGACCGCCAGCTGGTAGTCGCCGTCATCGATCCGCGCCAGCACTTGCCCGGACTTCACATGTTGGTTGTCGACCACGGCGACCTTCTCGACATAGCCCGCGATCTTGGGCGAGACGATCGCGAGATCGGTGCGGACATAGGCGTCGTCGGTCGAATAGATGAACCGGCCGATTGCGACATAATGGGCGAGCGCCGCGCCGGAGGCGAGAATAGCGCATCCCGCGAGGCCTGCGAGCCACTGGCGTTTTCGGCTCGAACCTGCAGGCTGCGGATCGGATGCGCCGGCCTCGCGCCCCCGCGCCTCGGCGCGGTCGGATAGCAGCCGCATGACCGCCACGCCGGCGCCGCGTTCCGAGCTAGGCGGCAAACGGGCCGGGCGCAGCATTTCCGATGGCGGATCCCAATTCGACGAGGCGTCGGCGCCGCGCGGATCCGGCGACGCGCTGGTCTCCGGCGCGAGTCCCTGCGCGGGCTTCTGCGGACGGCCGATGAATTCTTTCATGAAAACCTCGAGAAAAGCGCCGGGTTGAAAAGCTTCGCCGCACGCCTGGATCGTGGGGCAAAATGACGCCAACTATGAATGAAATGTTAAGCCTGTAATCGCTATGATGGGGGTCTCGACAGCGGGCCCGCGCCGAAACGCCTGACGATGGTCAACGCCGGAATTTTGTAGACCGTACCGAACCGTTCGGTCAATAGCTGTTGACGCTCCGTCCAAATGAACATTGCGCAAAGTTTCACGTCGACAGACCCCGCACTCGCCCGCTACATGCTATAAAACAACAGGTTGATGGCGTGGCGGGGCGCGCTGCCGCCTGCGGGAGCGTTCCGTGAAAATGGGGGGCGAGCCGAAGCGAGGAAAGCGGGCGCGACGATGAAAAGAGGCGGGGCATGAAACGGTCCTTGGGCGCGACGCCCGCGCCAACCGGGCGTGTCCGCGGGGTGGCCAAAACCACCAGCCCGCCTTTGCCGCGGCAGGCGGCCGAGGCCAAGCTCCAGCAAATTCTCGACGGCGCCCGGCAGGTCTTCCTTGCCGACGGATTCGATGGCGCGAGCATGAACGACATCGCCCGCTCGGCGGGCGTCTCGAAAGGCACGCTCTATGTCTATTTCCCGTCGAAGGCGAGCCTGTTCGAGGCATTGATTCGCGCCGACCGCGCCTATCAGGCCGAGCAATTGTTCCAGTTCGGCCCCGAAGACGGCGACATCGGCGCGGTCCTGACGCGCATAGGCCTTGGGCTGATGCGCAACATGTGTCGTGCGGACCATCTGGCCCATCTTCGCATGGTGCTCGGCGCGGTCGCGAAATATCCGCAGATCGGCAAGGCCTTTTTCGAAGCCGGTCCCAAGGCGGGCGCCGAACGCCTCGGCGCCTGGCTTGCCGAACAGATGGCGTGCGGCAGGGTCGCGAAAATGGACCCGATCCTGGCGGCCGACCAGTTCATCCAGCTCTGCCAGGCGGGTTATTTCAAGGCCGCCCTGTTCTGCGTCGTCGAGGCCGGGGACGACGACGCGATACGCGCCGAAGTGGCGGCGGCGGTCGACGCCTTCCGGAAAATCTGCCGTCCGCCTGCGGCGCCGACCTGACGCCCCGCGGCCGAGCCGGGCTCGCTCAGGCGGAACGCCGCTGCGCCGGCTGAGCCAGTTCGTTGAAGAACAGGGCCTGGCTGACGGTGGCCTTGACGGTTTCCGCGCGGAAGGGCTTCGAGATCAGGAAGGCCGGTTCGGGCCGCTGGCCGGTCAAGAGCGATTCCGGATAGGCGGTGATGAAGATCACCGGAACGCCCATGCTTTCCAGGATTTCATTGACCGCGTCGAGACCGGAGCTGCCGTCGGCGAGCCGAATGTCGGCGAGCACGAGGCCCGGTCGCGTCGAACGCGCCAGCGCAACGGCCTCAGCGCGCGTGCGCGCCATGCCGACGACCCGATGGCCGAGGCTTTCGACCAGCGTCTCGAGATCCATGGCGATCAGCGGCTCGTCCTCGATGATCGCCACGGTCGAGGCGACTTGCGCGCCGATCTCGCGGCCGGCGACTTCGATCAGCCGATCAAGCGCATCGGGCTCGACCCCGATCACGCGCGCCGCGCCTTCGCGGCCGAAGCCTTCCACGGCGGTCAGCAGAAAAGCCTGGCGCGGCAAAGGCGTGATGGCCTCGAGGCGGCGGTCGGTCAGCGTCGCCGGTTTGACGGCCTCGGCCACGCCGTTGATCGGCATGGCGTTCCACAGGCGCGAGAACAACCGGTAGACTTCCTCGCGCGGCTCAGCCTCGCGGTCGAACAGGCCGGGGTCGGCCAGCAGCGCCTCCAGGACGGCCGAGACATAGGCGTCGCCGCTCGCCTGCGAGCCCGACAGCGCCCGGGCGTAGCGGCGCAGGTAAGGGATTTCTGGACCAATCAGACTGGACAGGGACATGTCAGCCTCAGGCCGTCCGGCCTCGGTTTGATCGTGGACGTAGCAGTATCCTAGCGCGAAAAATCATTTCATTATAGATCCTGGGGAACAAATATGCGCGAGTGGCGTTTACGGCGGGACGCGCCGTCGGATCCCCATTCGGACAACCTCTGCCGGCGAGAGCGAGGATTGGCGGCTGATGACCGAAAGCGACAAGGACAAGAATAAGGTCGAACCGACGCTTGAACCCCTCCTCCAGGCCCACATCGGAAAACAATTGCGGACCATGTACGACGCCATGACCCGCGAACCCGTGCCGGAGAGGTTCAAGCTTCTGCTCGACCAGCTGGAGGCGGGCGAGGTCCCGCAAGGCCAGGTCAGCGACCATGCCAAGGCGGGGGCAGACAAGGCCGGCGCCGCATGAATGAAAAGGCCAGGCTCAGCCTGAAGGACCTGCTGCTCGCGGAGCTGCCCTCGCTGCGCGCATTCGCCTTGTCGCTCGCCGGCGCCGAAGACCGCGCCGACGACCTCGTGCAGGACACATTGATGAAAGCCTGGGCCAACGCCTCTTCCTTCGAGGAAGGGACCAATATGCGCGCCTGGCTCTTCACCATCATGCGCAACACCTTCTTCAGCCAGTATCGCAAGGCCCGCCGCGAGGTTCAGGACGTGGACGGCGAGGCCGCCAGCCGGCTCGTAGCCATGCCGGACCAGATGGCCCACCTCGACTTCGTCGATTTCCGCGCCCATCTCGATCGCCTGCCCGCCGATCAGCGCGAAGCCCTGGTCCTCATCGGCGCCTCCGGCTTTTCCTATGAAGAAGCAGCGGAAATCTGCGGCTGCGCGGTTGGCACGATCAAGAGCCGGGTCAATCGCGCCCGGCGGCGGTTGATGGAATTGCTCGCCTTGTCCTCCGTCGACGATTTCGGCTCGGATCCGGAACTGTCGGAAAGCGTCGCGATCGCGCCGCTCGGCGAGTAGTCGCCGCAGAACTTGCGCCTCGCCGCCAAGGCGGCGGCGCGCCCTATGCGGGCAGCACATCGCCTTCGACCTAACTAACCGCAGCTTAAAGGTTGACCTTCACGCCGCGCCGGGGCATGTCAGCTTCGACTTTCGACCGACCCGCCCGGACCTCCCCGATGATCAATTCCGCCCTGATGAATGTGATGACCGCCGCCGCGCTGAAGGCCGGGCGCAGCCTGAAGAGGGATTTCGGCGAGGTCGAGAATCTCCAGGTTTCGGTCAAGGGGCCCGGCGATTTCGTCACCGTCGCCGACAAGAAGGCCGAAAAAATCATTTTCGAGGAATTGTCCAAGGCGCGTCCCGGCTATGGCTTCGTGATGGAGGAAGGCGGCGTGGTCGAAGGCGCCGACAAGAGCCACACCTGGTACATCGACCCGCTCGACGGCACGACCAATTTCCTCCATGGCCTGCCGATCTTCGCGGTGTCGATCGGACTGGAGCGCGAGGGCCAGCTCGTCGCCGGCGTGATCTACAATCCGGCGACCGACGACATTTTCGTCGCCGAGAAAGGCCAAGGCGCCTATTACAACAACCGCCGCATCCGGGTCGCCGCGCGCCGCGACGTCGCCGAAGGCCTGATCGCGACCGGCATCCCCCCGCTCGCCAAGGCTGCGATCCATCCGCGCTTCAAGGCGGAGCTGGCCTCGGTCATGACCCGCGCCGGCGGCGTCCGCAGGCTGGGCGCCGCCGCGCTCGACCTCGCCTTTGTCGCCGCCGGTCGTTTCGACGGCTTCTGGGAGCGCGGCCTCAAGAGCTGGGACATGGCGGCGGGCCTCGTGCTGGTGCGCGAGGCCGGCGGCTATCTCACCGACGCCGACGGCGGCCAGAACATCCTCGGCTCGGGCTCGGTCTGCTGCGGCAACGAACAGATCCAGAAGCAGTTGCTCGACCTGATCAAGAAGGCCTGAGCCGGCTCTAAAGGATTGCGCGCGTTCTTCGCGCGGCGGCAGCCACGATTCGTCTTGAATTTGCGCTCTTGTTGCGGTCAACCTAGACGCCGCGCGGAACCCGAAGAGAGCGCCGGAAATGTCGGACAAAGACGTCTATCGCCTGTCCTCCCCCACGATTTTCCTCGTGCGGATGGCGGTCTTTCTCATTCTGGTCGGCTTTGTCGCCTTCATTCTGCACGCCCAGGTCGAACGCGCCTTCATGGCCAATCCCGGGCTCAACGGCGTAATCCTCGGGGCGGCGGCGCTCGGCATCCTCATCGCGATCGGCCAGGTCCTGCGGCTCTACCGGGAAATCGCCTGGGTCAACGCGCGCAACGACGGCGCCCCCGCGCGGTCGCCCGTTCTGCTCGCGCCGATGGCGCGAATCGTCGGGGTGGAGGGGAAGGCGCCGCTCTCGCCGCAGATCCTGCGCCTGGTGCTGGATTCGGTCGCGACCCGCCTCGACGAGGGACGGGAAACCTCGCGCTATCTCACCGGCCTTCTGGTCTTTCTCGGCCTGCTCGGCACCTTCTGGGGCCTGCTGGAGACGGTCGCCTCGATTGGCGGGGTGATCGCCTCGCTCCAGGGCGGCGGCGAAACGGCTTCGCTGTTCAACGATCTCAAGACCGGCCTCGCCCGGCCGCTCGCCGGCATGAGCCTCGCCTTCACCTCCTCGCTGTTCGGCCTCGCCGGCTCGCTGGTGCTGGGCTTCCTCGATCTCCAGGCCGGACAGGCGCAGGGCCGCTTCTATACGGAGCTTGAGGACCGGCTTTCCGCCGATGTCGAGGCGGCCGGCGCGCCGCGGGCGGGACCGGAGGGCTCCGAGGCTCTGGAAGGGCTGGCGACCGGGCTTCAGGCCTTGGTGCGGCACATGCGCCAGGAGCAGCAGATGATCCGCGACTGGGTCGAGGCGCAGGCGGAGCGCCAGGCCCGGCTCCAGGCGGCTCTCGAGGCGCGTCTCGCCGGCGAGAAGCAGGAGCCGCGCTGATGCCGCTCTCGCGCGCCCGCCGCCGACCGCCGGCCATGAACTACTGGCCGGGCTTCGTGGATGCGCTTTCGACCCTCCTGCTCGTCTTCACCTTCCTCCTCTCCGTCTTCGTCATGGCGCAATATTTCCTGTCGCGCGACGTCGGCGGCAAGGACGCGGCGCTGACGCGGCTCAACAAGCAGATCGAGGAGCTGACGGCGATCCTGTCGATGGAAAAGGGCGGCAAGGAACAGGCCCAGCAAAGCCTGGCGGCGCTGACCGCAACGCTCGAGGCCACGCGCAAGGAGCGCGACGCGCTGGCCGCGGGCGCCGGCGCCGCCGCCGCCAGTCTCGATGCGGAAAAGCAGATTTCGGCGAAAGCCGCGGCGCAGGTGGAGTTCCTCAACCAGCAGATCGCCGCCCTGCGCAGCCAGCTTGCGGCGGTGCAGGAGGCGCTCTCGGCCCAGGAAGCCAAGGACAAGGAAAACCAGGAGCGCATCGCCGATCTCGGCTCGCGGCTCAATGTCGCTTTGGCCCAGAAGGTCCAGGAGTTGGCGCGCTACCGCTCGGATTTCTTTGGACGCCTGCGCGAAATCCTCGCCGACCGGCCCGACGTGAAGATCGTCGGCGACCGCTTCGTCCTCCCGACCGAAGTGCTTTTCGCCAGCGGCCAGGCCGACCTGACGCCGGAAGGCAAGGCGGAGATCGACAAGGTCTACGCAGCGCTCGCCCAAATGGCGAAGGAGATTCCGCCGGAAATCGCATGGGTGCTGCGGGTCGACGGCCATACCGACAAAAAGCCGATTTCATCGCCGCAGTTCAAGTCCAACTGGGACCTCTCCGCCGCCCGCGCCATAGCGGTTGTGCAATATCTGGTCGGCAAGGGCTTTCCGCCCCGGCACATCCTGGCCGGCGCCTTCGGCGAATTCCAGCCGATCGACGAAGGCGACAGCGACGAGGCCCTGCGCCGCAACCGCCGCATCGAACTCAAGATCACCGACCGGTGACGTTCGGGCGATGACCCTTTCGCTTCGCCCCTATGAGGACGCTGACTGGCCGGACCTTCTCGCCCTGTGGATCGAGACCTGGAGCCTGGCGCGCCCGGACATCGATTTCACCGCGCGCACGCCCTGGCTCGCCGGATTGTTCAAGGATTCACTTGCGGGAGGCGCGCGGATCGTCGTCGCCGCCGACGCGGCCGGCCCAGTCGGCTTCGTCCTGTTCGATCCCGCCCGGAGCTGGCTGGAGCAGATCGCGGCGCATCCCCGCGCGTTCGGCACGGGCGCGGCAAAAGCCTTGCTTGGACAGGCCAAAGAAGCCTGCCCGGCCGGGCTGCGCCTCGACGTCAATGCCGACAACGGCCGCGCGCTCGCCTTTTATCGCCGCGAAGGTTTCGAGCGCGTCGGTAAAGGCCGCAACCCGCTTTCCGGCCTGCCGACCTTGACCCTCGAATGGCGGCCCCCATCTTCGGCAGGCCTCAAAACCCGGGAAACGCCGCCTTCATGACCCTTCACACGAATCCGCTGGCCAGTTCGCAGAACGGCCGGATTCTCGTCCCGCCGACGGTCCATCCGCTTGAAAACCTGCTCCAGCTGGACGCCCGCGGCCTGCTCGACTCGATGCGCGACAGCCAGAGGCGCGACTTCCTGCACATGGTCGCGGAGATCGAGGCGCCGGCGTCGGCCTTGCACCGAATGTTCGCCGGCTTGCGCGACCGCGCTCCCGCAGGCAATCCGCTGCACGACATTCCCCTGTTCCGGCCCGGCGCGCTCGCCGAGCTTTTTCTGGACCTCCACGACCATGTGATGAGCCATCCGGTCTGGCTCCATCCCTTTTTCGTCCGGGTGTTCGAGGGCCGCGCCACGCTCGACCAGCTGCGCGACTTCTCGATCCATTATTTCAACCAGATCAAGAACACCCGCCAATGCGTCGCCGCGGCCATCGGCCGCTTCCACGGGCTGATGGGCTTGCCCTATGGCCCGCTCAACGAACGCATTTCCGAAATCACCCAGATTTCCCTCGCCCAACTCGTCGCCGACGAATATGGCGTCGGCGTCCACGAGGTCGAGGATTACCCGCAGCTCGGCCACTTGCTCTTCGCGCGCACCCATATCGCGATGTATCGCCAGTTCTTCGAGGGGCTCGGCGTTTCGGCCGAGGCGCAGGACGCGCCCATGCTGCCTGGCGTCGCCGACAATGTCCTGACCCAGCGCCTGCTCGCCGGCGACAAGGCCTTCACGCCGCTGGAGGCGCTTGCTTCCGTCGGACTCGGCATGGAATGGGGCGTGCCGGAATTCTTCAGCCTGCTGCTCGGCGGCTTCATCCGCGCCGACCTGCGGGAAAAAATGGCGCTGACGCCGCATCACCTCGAGGTCTTCATCGCCCATGTCCGCTATGACGTGCTGCACGCCATTTCGGTCATGCTGGTGACCTCGCTCCACATGCGCGGCGCGGACGACGTCGTCGCGGTCAAGGGCGCCTGCAACACGTTGATGGCCGGGCGCTACGGCATGATGACGGAGCTTTACGAAAAGGTCTTCGGCGAGCCGTGCCCGGCGCTGGCCGACATCGGCCTCGACAGGCGCCATCGCCTGCGCGACCGCCGCATCGAGGCGGCCCTCCGCAAAGCGCGGCAGGAAACCCCGCCCGAGGCTGTGATCGGCGGCGCAGCCTGGCGCGCCAGCGAAAAGACGCCTTTCAGCTTCCTGTAAGCCTCGCGCGCCCGGTCCTGCCCCGGGGATCAGAGCACGCCGGGGCGCCGGTCGAAATAGCAGAAATCGCCGCTGTCGCGGTAGAAATAGTCGCCCGGTCCGGCCATCCGGGCGATGATTTCAGGCCCGGTCGCCGGTCGGCATTCGCGCGAGACCCAGTCGGGGACGCCATAGCCGGAGGTCGGCCTTCCGGCGACGGGGCGCCTGCCGCTGGTCTGCGTGCTCATGCAGGCCGAGAGGAGAAGGGGCGCCAGGAGAGCGGCCGCGACCAGGGCGGCGCGGGTCGGGCGCCCGTTGCGATGGGTCCGCGCCGAATGCGGCGTCGCAAAGATTGACATCGGCTCCTCCTGTCCGGTTGGGGCGATTTCGCCGCCCGCATAGCAGAACGCGCTAGCCGGCCGCCGGCTCAAGCCCCTTGGCGCCGGCGTCGAACTGCAGCCGCGCGAGGCGGGCGTAAAGCCCGTCGCGGGCGACAAGCTCGGCATGGGTTCCCTGTTCGACAATCTGCCCGCCCTCCATGACCAGAATGCGGTCGGCGGCGAGAACCGTCGCCAGACGATGGGCGATGATCAAGGTGGTGCGGCCTTGCATCAGCTCGTCCAGCGCCTTTTGCACGAGGATTTCATTTTCGGCGTCGAGGGCCGACGTCGCTTCGTCGAGCAGCAGGATCGGCGCGTTCTTCAAAATGGCGCGGGCGATGGCCAGGCGCTGGCGCTGGCCGCCGGAGAGCGTCACCCCGCGCTCGCCCAGCAAGGTCGCGTAGCCCTGCGGCAGGGCGCGGACGAAATCTCCGGCCGCGGCGCGCTCCGCCGCCGCCTCGATCGCCACCGCTGGCGCCTGCGGCGCGCCATAGGCGATGTTATCGGCGACCGAGCCGGAAAAGATCACCGGATCCTGCGGCACGAGAGCCACGCGACGGCGCAGATCCGCCGGATCGACCGCGCGCGCGTCGAGCCCGTCGACGCAGACGACGCCGGAGACCGGGTCGTAGAAGCGCATCAGGAGCTGGAACAGCGTCGATTTTCCGGCGCCCGACGGCCCGACAATCGCCACCTTCTCGCCCGGCGCGATTGTGAAGGAGAGGTCCTCGAAAACCGTCCGGTCCCGCCGCGTGGGATAAGCGAAGCCGACCCGCTCGAAGGTGATCTCGCCACGCGCCGGCTCGGGCATTTTGGTCGGCTTCGCCGGGGCGGCGATCAGGGGCTTCTCGCCAAGGATTTCAGCGATGCGCCCCGCGGCGCCGGCGGCGGCGGAAATTTCGTTCCAGACTTCCGACAATTGCCCGAGCGAACTCGCGGCGAGCACGGCATAGAGCACGAATTGCGACAGCTGGCCCCCGGACATGCGCCCGGCGAGCACGTCATGGGCGCCGAGCCACAACACGCCGACCACGCTGGCGAAAGCCAGGAAGATCGCGAAGGCGGTGAGGAGGGCGCGCGCCTTGACCGCGTCGCGGGCGGCGGCATAGGCGCCTTCGGCCGCCGCGGAGAAACGCCGGGTCGAAAATTCTTCCGCGTTGAAGGCCTGCATGGTGCGCAAGGCGCCGAGATTTTCGGCGGCGAAGGCGCTGGCGTCGGCGAGCGTGTCCTGCGCCGCGCGCGAGCGGCCGCGCACGGAGCGCCCGGCGGTGACGAGCGGCACGACGATGATCGGAATGGCGACCAGGACGAGGGCCGACAATTTCGGGCTGGTGAAGACCATCAGCCCGATCGCGCCGACGAACATGAACAGATTGCGCAGGGCGACGGAGGCCGAGGAGCCGAAGGCCGCCTTGATCTGGGTGGTGTCGGCGGTCAGGCGCGACACCAACTCGCCAGTCTGGGCAGTGTCGTAAAAGGCCGGATCGAGCCGGGTCATGTGGGCGAAGACATCCTCGCGCAGGTCGGCGACGATGCGCTCGCCAAGCGTCATGACCAGGAAATAGCGGGTGGCCGAGGCGAGCGCCAGAAGAGCGACAACGGCGATCAGGACAAGAAAATAGGAATTGACCACACCGGCGTGATCGGCGGCAAAGCCGCGGTCGATCATCCCGCGCACCGCGAGCGGCATCACCAGCGTCGCGCCGGAAGCCAGGGTCAGCGCGGCGACCGCGGCCATGATCCAGCCGAGCCGGCGGCGGGCGTAGGGCAGGATGGGCGCGAGGGATTTCAGCGAATCGCGCGGCGAGGATTTGGCTTTGGGAGCGTCGGTCATCCCGCCTATATAGGGCGGCGCGGCGGAAAGGGGAAAGATTTTGGGCGCGACCAATCGCCCGATCCGTCTTGCTCTCTTCGGCGCTCTGGTATAAGAGGCGTCCTTCCACGTTTCCGGCGCCGTGAGGCGCTTCATTTTTGGGCTCCAAGGCGGCGATCCGTCACGGAAGCCGCGGGGTTGAAACCATGAAGTCCGATATCCATCCCGATTACCACACGATCAAGGTCGTCATGACCAACGGGACCGAATTCCTGACCCGCTCGACCTTGGGCAAGGAAGGCGACACCCTCAATCTCGACATTGATCCCACGACCCATCCGGCCTGGACCGGCGGCTCGCAGCAGCTGCTCGACCGCGGCGGCCGCCTCTCGCGCTTCAACTCGCGCTTCGGCGGCCTCTCCTTCGGCAAGAAGTGAGACGGGAAGGTTTCGAGACAGAAAGGCGGCCCGGCGGCCGCCTTTTTTATTGCTTCATCATGAAGCGCCCGTCGGCGACCTGAAAGCTGGCGAGTTTTTTCAGGAAGCTCATGCCGAGCAGGCTGACGGATGTCTGACCGGGCTTGGCGACAAGAGCCTCGACATCTGAAACCGTGATTTCGCCGACCCTGACCTCGCGCAGCCGGGTGAGCGCGAGCAGCGCCGTTCCGTTGGCGGTGTGGGCCTGAACCGTGTAAGCCGAGACCGGCGGATCGATATTGAGCGCGCGCGCGTCTTCCGCGCTCAGAACGACATAGGTTGCGCCGGTGTCCACCAAAGCCTGGATGCGGGCGCCGTCGATCTCGACATCGGTGCGGTATTGCGCATTGCGGTCCGGCTCAAGCTCGACGACGCCGAAACCGAAGTGGGCGGCGGACGCCATGGCGGAGGCGCGCGGCCCTTGCGGGGCGACGGCCTCGGCCCCGCGCGGCGCGGGAACGGCCTGGAGGCGGTCGGCGCCGCGAGCGAACCAGTGGTTCTGCACGGCCGCGACGAAAAGCAGGGCCGAGAGCCCCACCACAACGGCCAGTTTCGCGATCTGCTTCATTTTCGCCACGCTCTCCCGCGCCGAACGCGCGGACGGAGCCTAGACGGCAAGACCTGCCGGACGGTTAAGGAATCGCGGCGAATTATCCGGCAAGCGCCGCCTTGACCAGGCCGCTGACCTTGGCGAAATCCATTTTGCCGGCGTGGCGCGCCTTCAGCTCGGCGATGACCTTGCCCATGTCCTTGATCGAGGATGCCGCGGTCTCGGCGATCGCGGCCTGGATCGCGGCGGCGACTTCCGCCTCGCTCATCGGCTGCGGCAGGAAGCCGGAGATGATCGCGATTTCCTCGCGCTCCTGGGCGGCGAGTTCGGGGCGAGCGTTCTTGTCGTAGATTTCCGCCGATTCCTGCCGGCTCTTCACCAGCTTCTGCAGCAGGGCGAGGATGTCGTCCTCGCCGACCTCCTTGCCGGCGCCGCGCGCCTCGATGTCCTTGTCCTTGAGCGCGGCGGAGATCATGCGAATGGTCTCGACGCGGCGCTTTTCGCCCGCCTTCATGGCCAGTTTGAGCTCGGAAGTGAATTGTTCGCGCAGCATGATCTCTTCCTGTTCCATCTCCGCCCGCCAAATTGCTCACAAAACTTGCGCGCGGAAAACAACCCTCTTAAATGCAAGCGGTCGAGGGCCCGCCGGAGGCGGCTCATCCGCGCAAATCTCTAGAGTGGTCAGGATGCAGGATCAAGCCAAAGAACAGGGTTGGGTAAAGCCCAAGCCCACCGCCTTGCTGGTCATGGCGGACGGAACGGTGATCGAAGGCGTCGGCTTCGGCGCGACCGGCAAGGCCGTTGGCGAGGTCTGCTTCAACACGGCGATGACCGGTTATCAGGAAATCCTGACCGACCCATCCTATGCCGGACAGATCGTCACCTTCACCTTTCCCCACATCGGCAATGTCGGCGCCAATGACGAGGACGTCGAGACCGTCGATATCGAACATGTCCAGGGCGCGCGCGGGGCGATCGTCCAGTCCCCCGTGACCGCGCCTTCGAATTTCCGCGCCCGCAAGGGTTTCGACGAATGGCTCAAGGCGCGCGGGATCATCGGCCTCGCCGGAATCGACACCCGCGCCCTCACCGTCCTGATCCGCGAAAAGGGCATGCCCAATGCGGTCATCGCCCATGATCCCGACGGCGTCTTCGACCTCGACGCGCTCAGGAAGGAAGCTGCGGCCTGGCCCGGGATCAACGGAATGGACCTCGTGCCCGGCGTCACCGCCGCCAAAAACTACGGCTGGACGGAAACGACCTGGAAGCTCGGCTCGGGCTATGGCGCTCAGGACGGGACCAGATACAAGGTCGTGGCGCTGGACTTCGGCGTGAAGCGCAACATCCTGCGCCTGCTGGCGGAAGCCGGCTGCGACGTGAAAGTCGTGCCGGCGACGGCCAGCGCGGAAGAGATTCTCGCGCTCAAGCCCGACGGCGTCTTTCTCTCCAACGGCCCCGGCGATCCGGCGGAAACTGGCAAATATGCCGTGCCGACCATTCGCAAGATCCTTGAAGCCCGCATTCCGACCTTCGGCATTTGTCTGGGCCACCAGATGATGGCCCTCGCCGTCGGCGCCAAAACGATGAAAATGCGCCAGGGCCACCACGGCGCCAATCATCCGGTCAAGGATTTCACCACCCACAAGGTCGAAATCGTCTCGATGAACCACGGTTTCGCGGTCGATCCGGCCAGCCTGCCGGCCAATGCGGTCGAGACCCACAAGTCCCTGTTCGACGGCTCGAATTGCGGCATCGCCTTGACCGACCGCCCGGCCTTCTCGGTCCAGCACCATCCCGAGGCCTCGCCCGGCCCGCAGGACAGCCATTATCTCTTCGCGCGCTTCATCGAAATGATGGAAAAGCGCCGCGCGGCGTAAAAAGGCCGCGGAAAATGCGAAGCGCCGGGCGTCACGCGACGGCCGGCGCTTTTTTTTGGTTCGTCAGGTCAGATCGCCCGAGCGTTCATCTGCGCGGCGATATATTCGGCCTGCCGGATCGCCAGGGCCACGATGGTCAGAGTCGGGTTTTCCGCCCCGCCGGTCGTGAACTGGCTGCCGTCGGACACGAACAGGTTCCTGATGTCGTGGCTCTGGCCCCATTTGTTGACCACGCCATCGCTTGCCTTCTCGCTCATGCGGTTGGTCCCGAGATTATGGGTCGAGGGATAGGGCGGCGTCGGGAGGGTCCGGACCGCGCCGACCGCGTCATAGAGCTTCTGTCCCTGGCCATAGGCGTGGCTGCGCATGGCGACGTCATTGGGATGATCGTCGAAATGGACGTCGGCGACTGGCAGGCCGAACTTGTCCTTGACCGTCGGGCTGAGGGTGACGCGATTGCTTTCCTGCGGCATGTCCTCGCCGACGATCCACATGCCGGCCATGTTCGGATAATCGTCCATGGCGCTGGTGAAGGAGCGGCCCCAGGCGCCCGGATCGAGAAAGGCCGCCATGAAGGGAATGCCGAGCGAAAGCGTCTCGAACTCATAACCGCCGACGAAGCCGCGGCCCGGATCGTTGCGCGCCTCGTCGCGGATGATCCCGGCCATGGTCGTGCCGCGATACATGTGCACCGGCTTTTCGAACACGCCATAGACCGAGCCGGTGACATGGCGCATGTAATTGCGGCCCACCTGGCCGGAGGAATTGCCGAGGCCGTCGGGATATTTCGACGAGGCGGAATTGAGGAGCAGGCGCGGGCTTTCGATGGAATTGCCGGCGACGCAGACGATCCGCGCCTTCTGGCGCTGCCGGGCTCCGTCCTTGTCGACATAGACGACGGCGTTGACCTTGCCGGAATCGTCGTGCTCGACCCGCAGCACCCGCGACTCGGGGCGGACTTCCATGTGGCCGGTCGTCTCGCCCTTGGGAATTTCGGTATAGAGCGTGGACCATTTCGCGCCCCATTTGCAGCCCTGGAAGCAGAAACCGGTCTGCTGGCAGGAATTGCGGTTGTCGCGCGGAACCGAATTGATCGCCATATGCCCAGTGTTGCATTCCTTGTAGCCGAGCTTGTCGGCGCCGGCCTTGAACACCTTGAAATTATTGTTGCCGGGCAGGCCGGGGAGGCCGTTGGTGCGCGTCACGCCCATCTTGTCCTCGGCGCGGGCGTAGAAGGGCTCCATCTCCTCCAGCGTCAGCGGCCAGTCGTGCAGATTGGCGCCCTCGACCTTGCCATAGGTCGTGAGCGCCTTGAATTCATGGGGCTGGAAACGCAGCGACGCGCCGGCCCAATGGGTGGTGGTGCCGCCGACCGCCTTGACGATCCAGGCCGGAAGATTGGGGAAGTTCTTGGCGACCCGCCAGGTCCCCGAGGTCGTGCGCGCGTCGGTCCAGGCGAGCTGGGCGAAGCTCGCCCACTCGTCATTGATGAAATCCTCGATCGTATATCGCTTGCCCGCTTCGAGAATGACGACATTCACGCCCTTTTGCGCCAGTTCGTTGCCGAGCGTTCCGCCGCCGGCGCCGGAGCCGATGATGACGACGACATTGTCGTCGTTGAGGTCGAATTTTGCAGCCATTGTCCTCTCCCGAATTCGTGTCGTTCACAGCCAGTCGAGGTCGTCGAAGCCGCGATGGATGTAGCCGCCCTTGGAAAAGGACTCGCCCTCGTAGCCGAAGATCGGCCAGATCTCCTGTTGGTTGTAGAGAGACACGACAAGCGTCGAGCGCACCGCCTCGAACATCGGCTGGTCCGAGATCTTGTGCAGGAGGGCGACGCGATCGGCCTCCCAGCCGGTTCCGACATAGCCGCCCGGCCCCGCCAAGGCGTTGAGCGCGGCCACGCCCTTTTCGAACATGTCTTTCTGCGCCGGATCGGCCGCCGCCTTCTCGTCGAAGGGCTTTGCCGCGATCGCGTAATAGCGGTCGGCGAGGCGGTCGTGCGGATAGATGTCGCGCGACATCAGGATCAGGGTTTTCATGGTTTCGGGCTGCAATCCCTTGACCTCGAGCCCCCAGGCTTCGGTGGCGCTGATCAGCGCGCCGCCTGAACTGACCGCGACCGCCGCGGCGAAGGCGATTTCCGACGACCGCCTCAGAAACAGACGTCGACCAGGTGAATGAGGCGCGTGGGCGCCGTGGTGTCCGAGCATGAGCTTCTCCCTTGAGCTTTTCTGGTGTTCAGCGCGCCGCGGCCCGTTCGGGGCTTCTGCGGCGCGCGCAAGCCTGCGTTATCGATAATGGCCGTGACGCTGCAGCACCTCGTATTTGTAGCCGTCCGGGTCCTGGACGAAGAAAAAGCGCGCGATCAGGCTCCCGTCCGGCGCGAATTCCTTGATGTCGAGCGGATTGAGGCCAAGGCTCTGAAAACGGGCGTGCTCCGCCGCGAGGTCGTCCACGACGAAGGCGATATGGCCATAGGCCTCGCCCTGCGCGTAAGGTTCGGCGCGGCCCTTGTTGACCGTCAGCTCGATTTCGAAATCGGCTTCCGGATTGCGCAGGTAGATCAGGGTGAAGCCGGGAAAGTCCAGCCGGCTGGACACTTTCAGCCCGAAGGCCTTGTCATAGAAATCGAGCGACCGCTGTTCGTCGAGAACGCGGATCATGGCGTGAATCGCCTTCGCCATCTTCTGCCTTTCCTGCTTGTCGCGCGATGCGCATGCGGAAGAAAGACTAGCCGCAGACCGAAGCCGCGGGTGGTATTCCGATGTTACGTCCGGTCAGAATTTGTCAGGCGACCCGCCGCCGCTCCAGCGCCGCTTCCGGCCCGTTCTCCAGGGCGACGACGCAGATGCAGCGCAGATGGGAGGTGAAATTCGCCACCTCGCCCCACAGATTGAGAACCTCGCCATGCAGGGTCGAGATGAAGCGCGGCACGCTCATGTCCTGCTGGCGGGCGATCTGTTCGAGAAGGCGCCAGAAGATCTTTTCAAGCCGAATGCTGGTCGACTGGCCGTTCAACCGGATCGAGCGCGTCTCGAAGGCGTAGGAGTCCGGGTGCTGACTGGCGAAGAAATGGCACATCTTTTCCTCCCGTTCGGCGGCCGACAATTTTTTTAGTTTTCGGCTCCGGTCGTCGCGCCAGAATGGCGCGACGCCGTTTTTCCTTGTCCAGATTAGCCGTCTTCCGCGCCCTTGCAAGAGAACTCGTTCCGCGCCCACGAAAGAAGCGGCGGCGAGGTCTTGTCATCGAAACGCGCGGTTCGGTCGAGCGGGCGGCTCCGCCTAAGATTGTCGTTCGAGGATTTCCGCCTCGAACTGGGCGAGAGCCTCGGCTGGCATGGCGGAGCAATTGGCCATGGTCGGGAAGGCGCCGGCGCGGACGTCCTGCAGATAGGCCGCCGCCGAGTTCCGCATGGCCGCGCCGACCTCCGCATAGCGGCGGTTGTGGCGGAAATTGCGCTCGGTGTAGCCGAGCACGTCCGGGAAGACGAGAACCTGACCGTCGGTGTGCGGCCCGGCGCCGATGCCGATCGTCGCCGCCTTGACGGCGCGCGTAATGGCGGCTGCGAGCTCCGCCGGCGCCAGTTCGATCACCAGCATGAAGACCCCCGCCTCGTCGAGAATCTTGGCGTCGGCGAAGATTTTCGAAGCTTCCTCGAAGGTCTTGCCGTGCACTCGCCTTTCGCAATGCTGCGGCTCATAGCCGAGGTGACCGCACACCGGAACGCCGGCCGCGGCGAGCACCTGGACGAGTTCCGGGTGGGCGCCTTCGAATTTCACCGCGTCGGCGCCGGCCTGCTGCAGATATTTGGCGCTGGCCACAGCCTGTTCCGGCGAGTCATAGGTCGCGAAGGGCAGGTCCGAGAGGATGAAGGCCTCCGGCGCGCCGCGCCGGACCGCCCTGGTGTGGTGAGCCATGTCCGCGAGCGTCACCTCGCGCTCGCTCGCATAGCCGAGAATGTTCACGCCTACGCTGTCGCCGACGAGGATCGCGTCAACCCGCGCCTCCTGCTGCGCCCGCGCCTGCGGGGCGTCATAGGCGGTCAGCATGGCGATCTTCTCGCCCAGACGCTTCATTTCTGCGAATCGGGAAATCATGCGCATTTTCATGTCGCCCTTATATCCTTTTTCGCGGACCGCGCGCGGCCCGATTCCACTGGCCTGAACGGCGATTATTGGTTAGGGAACAAAAGTTGGGCGGCTTCGAGGCGGGGCCGCCACGGAAAAGCCCGCATCTTGCGCGCATTTCCGACCGCCTCTTCGCCGCCATCCCGGATCGATTGAATGCACCTGAGCGACCGGCTCGGAGACCGGAACAACCATTTCAACCTGTTGCGCGTGAGCGCCGCCCTGGTCGTGCTCCTGGCCCATAGTTACGTGCTGAAGGGCGCGGTCATGTGGTTCGACCTGCTCGTCCATGGCTATCCGTTGTCCTTCGGCGGCATGGCGGTCAACGCGTTTTTCGTCATCAGCGGCTTCCTCGTCACCGGCAGCCTTTTCCAGCGCCATGACATCAATCTCTATCTCTGGTCCCGCTGCCTGCGGATCTTCCCCGGTCTTTGGACGATGCTGATCGTCACCGTCTTCGGGTTCGGCCTCGCTCTCACGACCCTGCCCGCCGCCGACTACCTTGGCTCGCCCAAGACCCACGAATATTTCTGGCGCGGGGCCACTCTTTTCAATGGCGTGCGCTACTATCTCCCCGGCGTTTTCGAGAACAACGCCGCCGACGGCCAGTTCAACCGCTCGCTGTGGACGCTTCCGCTCGAACTGCGGATGTACGCCATCCTGGCGTTCGGCTGGATCGTGCTGGCGGCGGCGCCGACAATCCGCCTGGCCGCGTTCCGGATTCTCGCGCCGCTCGCCGCGGGCGCCGGCTTTCTCTCCATCGGCGTCGATTTCTGGCGGGAGGGACAGTTCAATCTGGGCGCGATGAACGCGGCCATGTTCGCGGCGGGCGCCACGATCTTCCTCCATGCCGGGCGCATCAGGCTTTCGCGCCTGGCTCTCCCCGTGCTCGGCGCCGTCCTGCTCCTTGGCGCCATGTCGAAGCCGGCCCTGCTCTATGTCTACATGCCGGTCTTTCCGCTCTTCGTGCTGATTGCCGCCTATGCCCGGGGCGGACCGCCGCGCGCTTTCGAGCCCAAGGGCGATTATTCCTATGGCGTCTATATCTACGCCTTTCCGATCCAGCAGACCCTGATCGCCCTCAAGCCTGACATTTCCCCGGAGCTTCTGACCATCCTCGCCATCGCCGTCGTCTTTCCCGTCGCCATGCTGTCCTGGCGCCTCGTCGAAAAGCCGGCGCTCGCCCGCAAGAGCGCCTTCGCCGCCGCGACCCGGAACGCGTTTGGCTCCCTCAAGGCGCGTTTCGCCGCCTGAACGCCGGATTCGCTGGCCTGTCTTGTGAATTACGGCGATAAGCCGTGAAAGGCGTTGCGCCACGCGGCCAGGGCGCCCAATTAATTCTGAAAGCCGATTCACGGAAAAACATGAAGTTCCCGCCGTCCTTCCTCGATGAGATCCGGGCGCGCCTTCCCCTGTCGGAGGTCGTGGGACAAAGCGTGCGGCTCAAGAAGGAAGGTCGCGAATGGCGCGGCCTATCGCCCTTCAACGCCGAAAAGACCCCATCCTTCTTCGTCAACGACCAGAAGGGCTTCTATTACGATTTTTCGGCCGGCAAGAACGGCGACCATTTCAATTTCGTGATGGAGACCCAGGGCGTCAGTTTCCCGGAAGCGGTCGAGCGTCTCGCCGCCATGGCCGGCCTGCCGATGCCGGTCGCCTCCCCCGAAGCGGCGGCGGCGGAAAGGCGTCGGGCGACGGCGCTTGAAGCCCTTGAAATGGCCGCAGAATTCTTCGAGCGGCAGTTGCGCTCGCCCACCGGCGCCAAGGCGCGGGCCTATCTCGCCGAGCGCGGCCTGGGCGCCGAGGCGCGCGATGGCTTCCGCCTCGGCTATTCTCCGGTGGAAAAATTCGCCCTGCGCGATTATCTCGCGGGCAAGGGCTGCCCCGCCGAGACCATGATCGAGGCCGGGCTGCTCACCCACGGCCCGGACATCGCGGTCCCCTACGACTTTTTCCGCGACCGGCTGATGTTCCCGATTTCCGACCGCTCGGGGCGGGTCATCGCCTTCGGCGGCCGGGCGCTCGCCAAGGACATCCAGCCCAAATACAAGAATTCCGCCGAGACCCCGCTCTTCCACAAGGGTTCGAATCTCTACAACCTGCACCGGGCCCGCAAGGCCGCGCACGAGCGCGGGACGGTGGTCGCCGTCGAAGGCTATGTCGACGTCATCGCGATGAGCCTCGCCGGCTTCCCCCATGTGGTCGCCGGGCTCGGCACCGCCTTGACGCCGGACCAGTGCGAATTGCTCTGGAAAATGGCGGAAGAGCCGATCCTCTGCTTCGACGGCGACCGCGCCGGGCGCAAGGCGGCGTTCCGGGCGCTGGAGACCGCCCTGCCGCTGATCGCGCCGGGCCGCAGCTTGCGTTTCGCGCTTTTGCCCGAGGGCCAGGACCCCGACGACCTCGCCCGCGCTGGCGGCGCCGAGGCGATCGGAAAGGTGCTGGAGGCGGCCAAGCCGCTGGTCGAGATGCTGTTCCTGCGCGAGGCCGAGGCCCAGCCGCTCGACACGCCGGAGCGCCGCGCCGGGTTGGAGCGCCGCCTGCGCGAGGCGGCGGGCCAGATTCGCGACGAAAGCCTGCGCCGCCATTATCTCGACGACCTGCGCGCGCGGCTCAACGACCTGTTCGGGCGGACGCGGCAGCCTTCCGAGGGCTTCCGCCGCGGGGCGCCGCGCGACGCGGCCCGGCGGGCGCCGCTCGCCGCCAGCTCCACTTTGCTGCAATCGAGCCTGTTCGCCGCCCGCCGGGAAGCGTCGGCGCCGCGCGAAAACCTCATCCTCGCGCTGCTGGTCAACCATCCGGGGCTCCTCGTCCGCCACGCCGAAGACGTGGCGCGGCTCGAATTCGCTGGCGCGGCGGGCGAAAGGCTGCGCGACGCCCTGCTCGGTCTGGCCGAGCCCGACCACACGTCCCACGACCTGCGCGAGCGGCTCGCCGCGCGCGGTTTTGGCGCGCAGATCGACGCTTTGGCGCGCGACGCCACACTTTCGACATTATGGTGCGTAAGGCCGGACGCTCACGAAAATGACGCAGACGAGGTCCTGCGGCAGGCTCTGGCCTTGCACCACAAGCAACGGGCGTTAAATAGGGAATTGCGGCAGGCGGAAACCCGCCTCGCCGAGGAGCCGTCCGAGGCCAATTTCGCAGTCCTTGCCGATATCAGGGCCCAATTGTCCGCGCTGGAAGGCGTCGAGGCCACGATCGAGGGTTTTGGCGCGAGCTCCGGGCGGGAAGACAAGTCTGTTTGACGAAAAGATTTGCGCGCCTGGCGCGCTGGAATGGAACCTTGCCGCAGCGGAGCGGCTTGGTTAGGCGGACGTTAAATCTTTCCGCGCACCTTGCCCAGCGGCCGCTGATTCGCTAGGGCAAGCCGGCGGAATCATGCGGTTTGGAGTCACCATGGCGAAGAAAGACGACGCGAAGCCGGAAGGCGAAGCCGGGGTTGCCGAAACGACGGACAGCCCGCTTCTCGATCTCTCCGACGCCGCCGTCAAGCGCATGATGAAGCTCGCCAAGAAGCGGGGCTTCGTCACTTATGCCGAACTGAACGCCGTCCTGCCCTCCGAAGAGGTCACCTCGGATCAGATCGAGGACATTTACGCCGTTCTCAACGAGATGGGCATCAATGTCATCGAGGCCGAGGAGGCCGACGAAACCGAGGAAGAGGCCGGGGGCGAGGAAGAAGAGGCCGAGGGCGGCGACCTGGTCGAGGCGGCCGCCAGCAAGCCCGTCGCCACGCGCTCCTCGGAGCCCGCCGACCGCACCGACGATCCCGTGCGCATGTATCTGCGCGAGATGGGCTCGGTCGAGCTGCTGTCGCGCGAGGGCGAAATCGCCATCGCCAAGCGCATCGAAGCCGGGCGCGAGGCGATGATCGCCGGCCTGTGCGAAAGCCCGCTGACCTTTCAGGCCATCATCATCTGGCGCGACGAACTGGTCGACAACAAGGTTCTGCTGCGCGAGATCATCGATCTTGAGGCCACCTATTCCGGTCCGGACCGCACGGGCGGGCGCGAGGAAGAGGGCGAAGAGGAGGCCGAGGCCCCCGCGACGGCCCCGCGCAACCCGCCCGCCGGCCTCGACGAGCCGCCGATCCCCGAAGAATCCTTCGAGGAAGAGGACGACCTCGACAATTCGGTCTCGCTCTCCGCCATGGAGACGGAACTCAAGCCGCGCGTGCTGGAGACGTTCGACCGCGTCGCCGACGCCTACAAGAAGCTGCGCCGGCTGCAGGACCAGAACGTCGAGAACAAGCTCAAGAACGAGGCGCTGACCCCGGCCCAGGAGCGCAAGTACAAGACGCTCAAGAAAGAGATCGTCACCGACGTCAAGTCGCTGTCGCTCAACCAGAACCGCATCGACGCGCTGGTCGAGCAGCTCTATGACATCAACCGCCGGCTGATCGGGCTGGAAACCAGGCTGTTGCGCCTCGCCGAAGGCTTCGGCGTCGCCCGCGAGGATTTCCTGAAGCATTATCACGGCGCCGAACTCGACCCGAAGTGGCTGTTGCGCGTCTCCAAGCTTGGCGCGCGCGGCTGGAAGGAATTCGTCGCCCATTCCAAGGACGACATCCACGACCTGCGCGGCGAGATCCATGCGCTGGCGACCGAGACGGGCCTGGAGATCCAGGAATTCCGCAAGATCGTCCATATGGTGCAGAAGGGCGAGCGCGAAGCCCGTCAGGCCAAGAAGGAAATGGTCGAGGCCAATCTGCGCCTCGTCATCTCCATCGCCAAGAAATACACCAATCGCGGCCTGCAGTTCCTCGACCTGATCCAGGAGGGCAACATTGGCCTGATGAAGGCGGTCGATAAATTCGAATACCGTCGCGGCTACAAGTTCTCGACCTATGCGACCTGGTGGATTCGCCAGGCGATCACCCGCTCGATCGCCGACCAGGCGCGCACGATCCGCATCCCGGTCCATATGATCGAGACGATCAACAAGATCGTGCGCACCTCGCGCCAGATGCTGCACGAGATCGGCCGCGAGCCGACGCCGGAGGAACTGGCGGAAAAGCTCGCCATGCCGCTCGAAAAAGTGCGCAAGGTGCTGAAGATCGCCAAGGAGCCGATCTCGCTCGAAACGCCGATCGGCGACGAGGAGGATTCGCATCTCGGCGATTTCATCGAGGACAAGAACGCGATCCTGCCGATCGACGCCGCGATCCAGAGCAATCTGCGCGAAACGACGACCCGCGTGCTCGCCTCGCTGACGCCGCGCGAAGAACGCGTGCTGCGCATGCGCTTCGGCATCGGCATGAACACCGACCACACGCTGGAAGAGGTTGGGCAACAGTTCTCGGTCACGCGCGAAAGAATCCGCCAGATCGAGGCCAAGGCCCTGCGCAAGCTGAAACACCCCTCGCGCAGCCGCAAGCTGCGGTCCTTCCTGGACAACTGATTCTTGAAGCCCGCGGCAAAATCGCGGGCTTTTCATCAATCGGAGCCGCGATGGCCCTCGAAATCCTCAGCCGCCTGCCGGACGAGCCAACCGGCAAGCCGCCGCTTCTCTTCGTCCATGGCGCCTGGCTCGCCGCCTGGTGCTGGGACGACTATTTTTTGCCCTATTTCGCCAGCCGCGGCTATCCGTCCTTCGCCGTCAGTCTGCGCGGCCACGGCGGCTCGTCGGGATCGCTCCATTTCGCCGGCATGGCCGATTACGCCGCCGACCTCGCCGAAGCGGTGGCGCGCCTGCCGGCGCCGCCCGTGCTGATCGGCCATTCCATGGGCGGCGGCGTGGTGCAGAAATATCTGGAAAGTCACGAGGCGCCGAGCGCGATCCTGATCGGCTCCATTCCGCCCCATGGCATGGCCGGCGCCTTTCTCGACGCCTGGCGGCGCCATCCGCTGCGCTGGCTCCACGCCAATCTGTCCCTGGACACGCGGAACCTGTTCCGCGAGCCCGAACTCTGCCGCGAGTTCTTCTTTTCCGAGCACATGCCTGCTCAGGACATCGCCCGCGTGATGCGGCGGGCCGACGGCGAGTCCCATCGCGCTCTGTTCGAAATGACGCTGCCGCATTTTCTCAGCCCCGGCAGGGTCAGGACGCCGCTCCATGTCCTCGGCGGCGAGAAGGATGTCGTCATCCCGCCGCGCGACGTGGAGGAAACGGCGCGGCGCTATGGAACCCGCGCCCACATCCTGCCCGGCCTGCCGCACGCCATGATGCTCGACGTCCGGTGGCGCGAGGCGGCGGAGGCCCTCGCAGACTTTCTTGCTCAAACCACTGGCGCCGAGCGCGCCAGCGCCCTAAATTGACGGAGCGGCGCTGCGGGGTGCGTGAGGACTAATTCCCCGGGGCCTTACGATCCCAACGGGAGCTGTCCCTGTCTTCGTCCGTGGACCTAGGCACATGGCGCCCACCTACTTAGTAGGTTCCCGGGATCGTGTCCCACGGCTTTCGCGGCCCGCACCCTCTTCTGCCACAGCGCCCTCTTCCCGTGTCTCTCGCCCAGGAAAAAATCCGGCTCCGCGCCGAATTGCGCGCCGCCCGCGACGCCATCCCGCCCGAACGGGCGGCGGCGGCGGCGGGAGACGTCGCTGCGCGAACCCTGCGCTGGCTTCTCGGCAAAGGCCTCGACCCTGCGCGCGCGCCGATCGGGCTCTACGCCTCCCTGCCCGGCGAGCTCGATTGCTTGCCGCTCTTGGCGGCGCTGGCCGAAAAGGGTTATCCGACCCTGCTGCCAGTCGCGGGCGCCAAGGCGACGCCGCTCGCCTTCCGCCTGTGGCGGCCTGGCGATCCGCTCGTTCCCGGCCGATTCGGCCTGCGGGAGCCGGCGGCGGCGGCGCCCGAGATGCGTCCGCAGATTCTGTTGCTGCCGCTGCTCGGCTTCGACGGCGAGGGGACGCGGCTCGGCTTCGGCGGCGGCTATTATGACGCGACCCTGGCGCATCTGCGCGGGAACGGCTTGCGCCTTGCCGGCGGACTCGCCTTCGCCTGCCAGAGAGCAGAGAAAATCCCGCGCGAAAATCACGACGAAAAGCTGGATTTCGTGGTAACGGAGGCGGAGCTTTTCGACTTCACGGATTCTTCATGCGCCTCCTGTTCATCGGCGACGTGATCGGTCGCGCCGGGCGCGCGGCGGTCGCCGAACATGTTCCAGCCCTGCGCCGCCAGTTGGGACTCGATTTCGTCGTGGCCAATGGCGAGAACGCCGCCGGCGGCTTCGGCATCACGGAATCGATCGCCCAGGAATTTCTGGCCGCCGGCGTCGATTGCGTCACGCTCGGCAATCATGCCTTCGACCAGCGCGAGGCCCTCGTCTTCATCGAGCGCGCGCCCCATGTGCTGCGGCCGATGAATTATCCCACGGGCACGCCGGGCCGCGGCGCGTGGCTCTATGAAACCGCGAAGGGCGAGCGGGTGCTGGTGATGAGCGTGATGGGCCGCGTCTTCATGGACGCGCTCGACGATCCCTTCGCCGCGGTCGAGCGGGAGCTTGGCGCATGCCCGCTCGGCCTCGCCTGCGACGCCGCCATCCTCGACATCCACGCCGAGGCCTCGAGCGAAAAGCAGGCCATGGCTCATTTCTGCGACGGAAGGGTCTCGCTGGCCATCGGCACCCATACCCATGTGCCGACCGCCGACTGGCGGATTCTCGCCCATGGCACCGCCTTCCAGAGCGACGCCGGCATGACCGGCGATTATGATTCCGTCATCGGCATGGACAAGGAAGAGCCGATCCGGCGCTTCACCCGCAAGACGCCGGGCTCGCGCTTCGAACCTGCCGACGGGCCGGCGACCTTGTGCGGCCTGTTCGTCGAAACCGGCGCGGACGGGCTGGCGACGCGCGTCGCGCCGGTGCGCATCGGCGGGACGCTGGCTCAGGCCCTTCCCGAAGGCGCGGAAGAGGCCTTCACGTCAGGCGGCCGTTGACAGGCGCAAGCGGCTCGGGCGCCGGCTCGCCGAGCGCCTGCCGGATTTCGATCTCGATGGCGCGGACAAAGGCGTCGAGCGGCAGGTGGTTGGGCATGAGGCCGAAAGGCGCCTCCAACTCGTCGCCCAAGGCGTCGAGGCCGAAAAAGGCGTAGGCCAGCAGGACGCTGAAAAAGGGCGTGAACCAGCCGAGGGCGCCGATGAGCCCGAAGGGCGCGAGCAGGCAGAAGATCCAGCTCGTCCGGTGCAGGAGCAGCGAATAGGAAAAAGGCGTCGGCGTCGCATTGATGCGCTCGCAGGCGGCCTGAACGCCACTCAGCCCTTCGACATGGGCTTCAAGCACCTGAAACTTGATCGGGTCGAGGGCGCCGGCGCGCGAAGCCTCGGCGAGGTCATGGGTGATCCCCGCCAACGCCATGCCTGGCTGGTTGCGCAGGCCCGCCAACGATTCGAATTCAGCGTCGGGCAGCCAGGGGCGGAGCGCGGCGCTTTCGTCGCGGTCTCGCAATCGCGCCGCAAGGCCGGCCGCGAAACCCGCGGCCCGGCGCAGGATGCGCGACTGACGCGGCCGATCGCCAGGCAAAAGCGCGGGAATTTCGCGGGCGAGAGCGCGGCAATGGGCGATCGCCTGGCCCCATTGTTTGCGGCCCTCCCACCAGCGCTCATAACAGGCATTGTTGCGGAAACCGAGAAAGATGGACAGGACCAGGCCGATCAGGCTGAAGGGCGCGAGCGAGATTTCGGGCAGCAGCCCCGGCCAGAATCCGGTCGTGGCCGTGACGCCGACGGCGACGAGGGCCACCAGCAGCACATGCGGCCAGATGCGCGGCAGGACCGTGCCCTTCACGGAGAAGAGCATGACCGGAACATTCAGCTGCTTCTCGACGATCATGCCGCGATTCCAATCTTTCCCGACGCCGATGGATAAATCTGTTCGGCCTGCGCGGAAAGCCCTACTTTTCAGGGCGCGCGCGCACGTCTATAAGGCGCCGTCGATTTTTTCGCGTCCGCCGCAGCGGGCGACGCGGGCGCAGCAGCAGGAACCAAGATGGCCGGGCATAGTCAGTTCAAGAACATCATGCACAAGAAGGGCAAGCAGGACGCGATCCGCTCCAAGCTCTTCTCCAAACTGGCCCGCGAAATCACCGTCGCCGCGAAGCTCGGCCTGCCCGATCCGGCGATGAATCCACGCCTGCGCATGGCCGTGCTCGCAGCGCGCGCGGAAAACATGCCCAAGGACAATATCGAGCGCGCGATCAAGAAAGCGGCCGGCGGCGACAGCGAGAACTATGACGAGGTCCGCTACGAAGGCTATGCGCCCGGCGGCGTCGCCGTGATCGTCGAGGCCCTGACCGACAACCGCAACCGCACGGCGGGCGAAGTGCGCTCCTATTTCACCAAGGCCGGCGGGGCGCTCGCCGAAACCGGCGCGGTTTCCTTCATGTTCGACCATGTCGGCCAGATCGAATATGACGCCAAGGTCGCCAGCGAGGACGCCATGATGGAGGCCGCGATCGAGGCCGGCGCCGACGATGTCGCCAGCACCGAGGAAGGCCACGAGATCACCACCTCGCTGGAAGGATTGGTCGAGGTCACGAAGGCCCTGGAAGCTGCCTTCGGCGAGCCGAAGAAGTCCAAGCTGATCTGGCGGCCGCAGAACACGATCGCGGTGGACGACGAGGCCGGCGAAAAGATTCTGAAGCTGATCGGCTCGCTCGAAGACAATGACGACGTGCAGAACGTCTACGCCAATTTCGAGATTTCCGACGCGCTCGTCGCCAAGATGGGCGGCTGATCCCTCTTCGCCCCGGACATGAAAAAACCCCGCCGCGGGCGCCCGCGGCGGGGTTTTGTTTTGGCGCTTGAGCCCCCTCAGAAGCCCTTGTTCTCAAGGGCCGCCATGATCTCGTCCATGATCGCCGGATCGTCGATGGTCGCGGGCATGGTCCACGGGTCATGGTCGGCGATCTTCTTCATGGTGCCGCGCAGGATCTTGCCGGAACGGGTCTTGGGCAGGCGGTTGACGGTGATCGCGATCTTGAAGGCCGCGACCGGGCCGATCTTGTCGCGCACCAGCTTGACCAGATCCTTCTCGATCTCGATCGGCGAACGGGTCACGCCCGCCTTCAGCACGACGAAGCCGCAGGGCTGCTCGCCCTTGAGCTCGTCCTTGACGCCGATGACCGCGCATTCGGCGACGTCGGGGTGGGAGGCCAGGACTTCCTCCATGCCGCCGGTCGAGAGGCGATGGCCCGCGACATTGATGATGTCGTCGGTGCGGCCCATGATGTAAAGATAGCCGTCCTCGTCGATAAAGCCGGCGTCCGCCGTCTTGTAGCAGCCGGGGAATTCGGTGAGATAGCTCTCCTTCATCCGCTCGTCCTGCTTCCACAGCGTCGGCAGGCAGCCGGGAGGCAGTGGCAGCTTGACGACGATCGAGCCCATCTTGCCCGCTCCCACCGGATGGGCGGCCTCGTCCACGATCTGCACGTCATAGCCGGGCATGGCCACGGTCGGCGAGCCATGCTTGACCGGCAGGGCGCCGAGCCCAACCGGATTGCCGGCGATGGCCCAGCCCGTCTCGGTCTGCCACCAATGGTCGATCACGGGCATGCCGAGGATCTGCTCCGCCCAGGCCACCGTGTCCGGATCGGCGCGCTCGCCCGCCAGGAACAGGGTGCGCATGCTCTTCGCGACATTGTATTTCTTGAGATATTCGGCGTTGGGGTCTTCCTTGCGCACGGCGCGCAAGGCGGTCGGCGCCGTGAACAGCGCGGCGACATTATATTCCTCGATCATCCGCCAGAAGGCGCCGGGGTCGGGCGTGCCGACGGGCTTGCCTTCATAGACCACGGTGGTCGCGCCATAGAGCAGCTGACCATAGAGGATATAGGAATGGCCGACGACCCAGCCGACGTCGGACGCCGCCCAGAAAACTTCGCCGGGCTTGATCCCGTAAAGGTTCTTCATGGTCCAGCACAGAGCGACGGCATGGCCGCCATTGTCGCGGACGACGCCCTTGGGGATGCCGGTCGTGCCGGAAGTATAGAGAATATAGAGCGGGTCGGTCGCCGCCATTTCTTCGGGCTCGACCGTGCGCCGCTCGGCCAGCGCCGCCACGACCAGATCGCCCCAGTCGAAATCGCGGCCGCCGATCATTTCGGCCCTTTCCTGCGGACGCTGCAGGATCAGGACTTTCTCGGGCTTGACGGCGGCGAGGCTGATGGCCTCGTCCAGCAGCGGCTTGTATTTGACGACGCGGTTCGGCTCGATGCCGCAGGAGGCGGTGAGGATGACCTTCGGCTCGGAATCGTTGATGCGGGTCGCCAGCTCCTTGGCCGCGAAGCCGCCGAAGACCACGGAATGGATGGCGCCGATGCGGGCGCAGGCCAGGACGCCGATCACGGCTTCCGGGATCATCGGCATATAGACAAGGACACGGTCGCCCTTGGCGACGCCGAAATCCTTGAGAACGGAGGCAAGGGCGTTCACCTCGGCGAGCAGTTGCGCATAGGAATAGGTGCGCTTGATGCCGGTCACGGGGCTGTCGTAGATCAGCGCGGCCTGGTCGGCGCGCCCGTTCTTCACGTGGCGGTCCAGGGCGTTGTAGCAGGTATTGAGCGTACCGTCGGGAAACCAGCGGCCATAGACGCCGGCCTTTGGGTCGAAAACAGTCTGCGGCGGCTTGATCCAGTCGATATCCCGGGCGGCTTCGCCCCAGAAAGCGAGCGGGTCCTTTTTCCAGGCCTGGTAGATTTCTTGATAGCGGCTCGCCATGTTTCGTCGTGCTCCCATTATTATTCCGCGCTTGCGCGCGGCAAATTTCGCGGAAGGTGCGCTGGAAAGGGCGAGAAGTCCAGAATGGGGCGCTCAATCCTTCGGCTAATGACGGCCGCGCGCCGCGAAATCCAGCCCGGGAAATCCGTCCAAAGAAAAACCGCCGGACCTTTCGATCCGGCGGTTTTTCTTTCCGTCAAAAAATTCTCAGTGAACCATTTCCTTGTCGGCGGCTTGCCGCAGCTTCGAAATTTCGTCCTTCAGCACCAGCTTGCGTCGCTTGAGTTCATGCAGCTTGAGCTCGTCGACCGCAGGGTGGAGCTCTTCCTTCTCGATCTCCCGTTGAAGCGCCATGTGGCGGCGTTCGAGTTCGGCGAGATGGCTTTGCAAGGACATGCGCAACTCCTATCGATGCTTGAACGACAGGATTGTGACACGACCACGCGAAGGCGCAAGAGAGAATCTTTTTCCGCGACCGCCTTGAATAGCCGCGCGCGTCACCGACGGGCGAGCCCGCAACCGATCGGAAATGTCCAATTCTATCAATGGCGCCCGAGGTCAAGGCGCTGCGCGGAATCGCCCGAGGCAAAGACTCCGCCGCCCTCATCTTGGCCTTGCCCTTGGCGCCGCTCGCGCCCATAATCCGGGTCGCAATGCGCGATTGCGCGCGAGATGGCCAGCAGCGGTTTTCGATGACCAGAGAACTGAGCGAAGAAGAACGGGCCGAATTCGTCATCGAAGTCGAGCGTTTACGACAAGAGCACCGCGATCTCGACACGGCGATCGAGTCGCTCACATCGGTCGGGGCCAACGACCGCCTGCAACTGCAGCGGCTCAAGAAGCGCAAGCTGATGCTGCGCGACCGGATCACCTTCCTCGAAGACACGCTCACGCCGGACATCATCGCCTGACCGGGGAGCGCGCCCAATTCCCGCTTTTCGCGGAAAAGCCGCATTTTTCGGCAAAAACCCGCTTTCCCTTTTGCGCGCGCTTGTTTAGACACGTCGCCTTCCTTCCGTCCGGGTCCGAAACCAAGTGCCGAACACCCAACCTCCCGTCGCGATCATCATGGGTAGCCAGTCCGACTGGACAACCATGCGCCACGCCCGCGAAACCCTCGATTCCCTCGGGGTCAAGGCCGACGTCCGCATCGTCTCGGCCCACCGCACGCCGGATCGGCTCGTGGCTTTCGCCAAGGGCGCGCGCGACGCCGGGTTCAAGGTGATCATCGCCGGCGCCGGCGGCGCCGCGCATCTGCCGGGCATGACCGCCGCCATGACGCCCTTGCCGGTCCTCGGCGTGCCGGTCGAATCCAAGGCGCTGTCGGGCGTGGACTCGCTCTATTCCATCGTTCAGATGCCGGGCGGCGTGCCGGTCGGCACGCTGGCGATCGGCAAGGCCGGGGCGATCAACGCCGCCTTGCTCGCCGCTTCGATCCTCGCCCTGAACGACGACGCGCTTGCGGCGCGGCTCGACGACTGGCGCGAGAAACAGACCTCGACGGTCGCGGAGCGGCCCAAACATGACGACTGAAACGCGACTGGCGCCCGGCGCGCGCATCGGCATCGTCGGCGGCGGCCAGCTCGGCCGGATGCTCGCGCTCGCCGCGGCGCGCCTCGGCCTGTCCTGCCATGTCTATACCGACCGCCAGGAC
>JAJXYV010000180.1 GCA_021780435.1 Pseudomonadota bacterium | reverse complement strand
GGAGGTCTTTGATTTCAAGCATTATCCAACGCTCCCTTCAAGGCTGATGCCGACGAGCTTCTGCGCCTCGACAGCGAATTCCATGGGCAGTTGCTGCAGCACTTCGCGGCAGAAACCATTGACGATCAGCGCCACCGCCTCTTCCGTCGGAATGCCCCGCGACAGGCAGTAGAACAGCTGGTCGTCGGAGATTTTCGAGGTCGTCGCTTCGTGCTCCAGAATGGCTTTCGGATTTTTCGACTGGATGTAGGGCACGGTATGCGCGCCGCATTTGTCGCCAAGGAGCAGCGAGTCGCATTGGGTGAAATTGCGTGCGCCGTCGGCTTTCGCGTGAATGCTGACGAGGCCGCGATAGGTGTTCTGCGCCTTGCCCGCCGAAATGCCCTTGGAGATGATCCGGCTCGTGGTGTTCTTGCCGAGATGCAGCATTTTCGTGCCGGTGTCGGCCTGCTGGAAATTATTGGCGATGGCGATCGAATAGAACTCGCCGACCGAATTGTCGCCGCGCAGGATGCAGGATGGATATTTCCAGGTAATGGCCGAGCCGGTCTCGACCTGGGTCCAGGAAATTTTTGAGCGCGCGCCGCGGCAGTCGCCGCGCTTGGTGACAAAATTATAGATGCCGCCCTTCCCGTTTTCGTCGCCAGGGAACCAGTTCTGCACCGTGGAATATTTGATCTCCGCGTCTTCCATCGCGACCAGTTCGACGACCGCCGCATGGAGCTGGTTCTCGTCGCGCTGGGGCGCCGTGCAGCCTTCGAGATAGGAGACGTAGGAGCCCTTGTCGGCGATGATCAAAGTGCGCTCGAACTGACCGGATTTGGCGGCGTTGATGCGGAAATAAGTAGAGAGCTCCATCGGGCAGCGCACGCCCGGCGGGATATAGACGAAGGAGCCTTCGGAAAAGACCGCGGCGTTGAGCGTCGCGTAGAAATTGTCGGTCGCTGGCACCACCGAGCCGAGATATTGCTTCACCAGTTCGGGATGCGTCTTGAGCGCCTCGGAAATCGGGCAGAAGATCACACCGACCTTGGCGAGCTCTTCCTTGAAGGTGGTGACGACGGATACGGAATCGAACACCGCGTCCACCGCGACCCTGCGTTCCTGAACGCCGGCGAGGACTTCCTGTTCATGCAGCGGAATGCCGAGCTTTTCGTAAGTGCGAAGCAATTCCGGATCGACCTCGTCGATCGTCTTCGGGCCGTCCTTGTCGGATTTGGGCGCCGCGTAATAATAGGCGTCCTGAAAGTCGATCTTCGGATAATGCAGCTTGGCCCAACCGGGCTCCTCGAGCGTCTGCCAGCGACGGAAGGCGTCGAGGCGATATTGGAGCAGCCAATGGGGCTCGTCCTTCTTCGCCGAAATGAAGCGGATGACCTCTTCATTCAGGCCCTTCGGCGCGAGTTCGGATTCGATGTCCGAAACGAAGCCGTATTTGTATTTCTGATCGGCGAGGTCCTGAAGGGTTTCCGTATCTTCGCTCATGTCACACTTCCGACCTAGAAAATCTTGTCCGCCAGATCATGGCTTTGCCGGCGGCGCGGCGCGGACCGCCATTGCGCGCCGCAGCGTCCGTGAAAGATGAATGCAAGCGAGGCGCCAGCACCCGTCACCGCGCGAGACCGGCCGCCAGTTCGGCGATCACCGGCCAGCCGACCGCGCCCGTCGGATCGAGCGCGCGCAGCGCCGCGAGAATGTCCTCGGCGTCATCCTTCTCGTCGCGGCGCAGGTGAATGAACGCCAAGGCTTTGAGCGTATAGAGCGCGAAACGCCCGGCGCCCTCCGGGATTTCGCGCTCTGGCGTCCATTCGCGCCAGTCGTCCGGCCAGCCTGCCTGGCGCGCGGCTTTCGTCATGCCGCTTTGCGCGGCGGCGCGGGCCTCGTCGAGATTGCCGTGATAGGTGTGGATCTTATAGAGGCAGAAATAGGTTGGCAGCTCTTCGGGCGCGGCGGCGAGGGCCTCGCGGAAATAGCTTTCGGCCTGGGAGAAATCGCGGCGATAGGCGATGACGCCCTTCTGCAGCAAGTCGTTGATCGCGGGCGGAAGGTCGCCGAAATTGATCGGGTCGCTCTCGGGCGCGGGGAAGGGGATGAGCATGTCGCATCCTCAATGCGGGGGGCTTTTCGCCGCAAATCCTGCAAGAGCGAGGCCGCGGGCGCCGCGTCGGATTTCGGACAAAGCCCTCTGTCGCAGAATCGACGCGCGGCTTTCCCGCTCTTTGCCTCAGGATGACGCGTTCTCATGGTCCCACTCTTGCATCCTTGGCGACGAGCGGGCGCGTGAGCCCGCCCTGTGCTGCTCCGCCCCCGAGGCGAACCAATCGAGAGGATCATCGATGACGGAGAAAACCCAAGAGCGTATCAAGTCCTTGATCGACGGCGCCGATGTGGTTCTGTTCATGAAGGGCGCGCCGGCCCAGCCGCAATGCGGCTTTTCCGCCGCCGTCGTGCAGGTTCTGAACGGCTTCGGCGTGAAATATGAGGCGGTGAATGTGCTTGCCGATCCCTTCGTCCGCGAGGGGATCAAGGCCTTTTCGAACTGGCCGACCATTCCGCAGCTCTATGTGAAGGGCGAATTCATCGGCGGCTGCGACATCGTGCGCGAAATGGCCGCCTCGGGCGAGCTCACCCAGCTTTTCGCCGACAAGGGCGTGGAAAAGGCCGTGGCATGAGCGCCGAGATCGAGACCGCATCCTTCGCCGACGTGCCGCAACTTTACAAGCGGCACGTCTTCGCCTGTTTCACCCAGCGTCCCGCGGGCCATCCGCGCGGCTCCTGCGGCGAGCAGGGCGCTCAGCCGCTATGGGATCGCCTCGGCCGCAAGATCGAGGCGGAGCGCCTCGCCGATGTCGGCTTCACGCCCTCGGGCTGCCTCGGCTTCTGCCGCGCGGGCCCGCTGATGGTGGTCTATCCGGAGGGGATCTGGTACGCCCCGAAAACGTCCGAGGATATTGACGAAATCGTTGAAGCCCATCTCAAGGGCGGCCAGCTGGTCGAGCGCCTCGTGGTGGTGTTGCAGCGCTGAATGGTCCTCGATGTCCGGCGCTTGTCGCCGGACGCGCGGGAAGCGCCGGCGATCGCAAGCCCTGCCGGATCGCTTCCCGCTTTTTTCAAAGGGCGGCTTTTTGCGCGCGCCGATTGCGATGCGCCGCCCGCAGCAGGTTCAGGATTTCAATGTTGCTGGCCATGTCGAGCGCCGAAAATCCGTCGAGCGTCTCCGGCGCGATATCGGCGCCGCGCGCGAGAAGATGCGCGACGACATCCGCGCGGCCAGAGGACGACGCATACATCAGCGCCGTGGCGCCGCCGTCGTTGCGATTGTCGATGTCGATCCCGGCCTCTATCAGCAAATCGATCATGTCGAGATGACGCCCGACGCAGGCGAGCCACAGGGCGTTGGCGCCATCGGCGTTGCGCAGCGCGACGTCCGCGCCGGCCGCGAGGATCTTGCGCGCCATGAGGCCGTCGCCCTTGAGCGCCGCGCACATCAGCGGCGTCATTTCGTTCGCGGCGCGGGCGCCGATGTCGTCACGGGGAAAGCCCTGGCCCAGAAGCCATTCGGCGAGCGCTGAATCCTGGATCATGGGAAGGCCGTCGCGCGTTGCTTGTCCGGATAGGCCGGCGCGGTTGCGATGCGGGAATCGTTCAGCGGCGCGCCGACAGTGAAATGATAGACGGTTTGCAGGACTGTTGTTTTCAGTCCGAGAAAGGTGTGGGTTTCGTCGTCGAAGAAACAGCCGACGCCCGTGCCGCGCAGGCGGCAGCGTTCGGCTTCCAGATAGAGCGCCTGTCCGATGAGCCCGGCCTCCCAATGCAGGCGACGATAGGCCCAGGGCGTGTGTTCGACGGAATCGAATTCCGCCAGCAAGGCCGCGCCGAAACAGCAGTCCGACGCGATGGCCTGATTACAGAACAGGCGCCGCGCCGCGCCGCGCGCGTCGCCGATCCTGAGCTGAAAAAGCGGGAGCTCGTCCGGCGCGCCGGCGACCCGCGACCAGACGAAGTCGGGATCGAGCGATTGTCGCAAAAGCGCCACGGCGTCCGGTGAGCGCGGCAAGGCGTATAGGCCGGGCTCGACGCCCTCGACCCGATGGACAAAGAGAATTGGGTGAACCCGCGGCGCGAAGTCCCAGATCGTCCACGGCGCCTGGCCTTGCAGCGAAAGACTTTGCAGGATGGCGAAGAAATCGCCAGCCGGCATGACATGGCCGGCGTCGAAATGTTGGGCGCTGCGCCGCTGCAGGATGAGATCGGCGTCCGGCGCCGCGCGCCGCGATTCCTGCGGCGCGAAGGTCGGGTCCGCGGCGATCGTTCCGCGCGTCGCCTCGGCGACCTCGTCGATGACAGGCCAGCGATACATCGGCCGCCGATCGAGCAGATTGGCCTTTCCCGTCCAGACGCCAGTCCTCTCCGGCGGCGGCGCAGCGGCTTCGGACCCAGTGAGGATTTCGACAATGGCGTCCGGGTCTTCGTGTTCCGCGCGGCCGAAATCTTCCGCGCGATCAAGGCCTAGCAACGCGCCGATCCGGTCGCTGTGGAGGCCGTCGACCAGTCGCGCCCCCAAGCCCAGCGCACCGGCGGCATAGGCGATGGCGCCGAGCGCATGCCCGAGGTCAAGCTGGCAATAGCGGAAGGCGCGCTCGCCATATTTCCAGGCTTCGCGCCAATGAATGGAGGATAGGCCCAGCCACAGGCGCGGCCTGTCGGATCCTTGTCGGCTTTCGTCGCGCCGTCTCTGTTCGAGAACATGGTCGCGCGAAAGATAATGGTAAAGCCCGTCGTCGAGGCCGTCCACGCCCTCCGCCACGACATAGGCTTCGGTCGGATGGAGGTTGCCGCTCGACGGGTTGCAGCGCAAGGCCCAGCGATCCGGACCGAATTCCTTCCAAGCCGAAAGGCCCATCGCCAGATGCAGCAGGGCGCCGACGGCGTCGCGATTCAATAGCGCGCGGGAAGCTTCATTCGGCGCGAGAGGCAAATCAATCCGCGCCGCGCCGTCATAGCTGCGGAACGGATTGGGCTGCATGTCCCAATCCAGCGTGTCCGGACCCTTGGCGTAACCGGTGAAACGATGTTTGGTCCGCTCGTGATAGAGAAGCGCCTTATTCGGCATGGGCTTTTTCGGCCGCCGGTGTGGGGCAGGGCGGACCAGCGGGGCGCGAGCAGCCTTGCGCCGCCTCAAGTTCTTCCGTTTGTCCGAGCAGCGACAACACGGGCTCCTTGTCGAAACCGGCGCAACGTCGGCCCTCGGCTTCGATCAACGGGCGGCGGATCAGCAAGGGCTCGTGGAGCATCAGCGTGATCGCTTCGTCAGCGCCGACGGCGCCGGGGTCGACCTCGCCCGATTTGACCCTTGGCGCCGCGGGATTGAACCAGCTCGCGACCGGCGCGTCGCCGAAAAAACCCCGCAGCCGCTCGGCGGTCCAGGGCTCGGCCAGCAGGTTGCGCTCGTCCACCTCATGGCCGGCGGCCGCGAGCATCGCCTTCTGCTTGCGATTGGTTCCGCAGCCGGGCTTTTCGTAAAAAATCACGCGGGCCATTTGCTTCCGCCCCGGTCAGACGATGTTGAGCTGGACGAGCGGCGCCGCGCCGCCGCGGCCGAGCACCGTGTCCACTTTCTTGCGCACGGCTTCGATGGTCAAGGGTTTGACCACCGCGCCATGGGCGCCCGCCTGCATCGCTTCGACCGCAAGTTTCTCATCATTCTTGTCGCAGACGATCAGGATGCGGACGCCGGGATAAGTGGCGTTGAATTCGCCGAGCAAGCGCATGCCCTTTTTCTGAATCCAGGAAACGCCGAGCAGAACAAGATGCGGCGCCAGCCAGTCCTGGCCTTTCGCGAACGCCTCTTCGGGCGAGGCGAGTTCATGAGTCTCGATCTCGTCATGCAGCATGAATTGCAGCACCGCGCGCGTGATTTCGTCCTCGTCGATGACGAAAACCCGCCGCTGGTCGACCGCCTTGGAAGTCTCAACGCCAATCTGCATCGTCGCCTCATCAATCTTTGGAGTAACTGCGGCCTGGACCTCGCGGAAGGGCGCGCGGCCTCGACGCAAAGCGAATAGCAATTTCCATTCCGGGCTCGGAGTCGGGATGGGAAAGTGGCCCGCGTTTGCGCCGGAAACTGCGACAATCGTGTCTTGTTTGCCTCAGCCGCGACGAGGCTGTCGGAACGTTCACAGAGCGGATGGTTTGATATCTGTGACAATAAATCATTTAATAACAGTAAGTTGAAAATCAAAAAATTCTGGCACGCCCGTTGCAACCCCTGTCGGCGGAACGGCGAGTAAGGGCTGAACATACGCAGACGCGCGACGAGCGTTGTGTTCCTTCCCGTCAAAGCGAGTCCGTTTCTATCGAAACAGAAACAGTCTCGCGCAAAACGCGCGAAGTCAAAGCCACACGGTCAACATTTAAGGAGCACTCAATGTCGAGCTTGAGACAGATCGCCTTCTACGGCAAAGGCGGCATCGGCAAATCCACTACCTCCCAGAACACCCTCGCCGCTCTCGCGGAAATGGGCCAGAAAATCCTCATCGTCGGCTGCGACCCCAAGGCCGACTCGACCCGCCTGATCCTCCACGCCAAGGCTCAGGACACCATCCTGTCGCTCGCCGCGGCAGCCGGTTCGGTTGAGGACCTCGAACTCGAAGACGTGATGAAGGTCGGCTTCCGTGACATCCGCTGCGTCGAGTCGGGCGGTCCGGAGCCGGGCGTCGGCTGCGCCGGCCGCGGCGTCATCACCTCGATCAACTTCCTCGAGGAAAACGGCGCTTATGACGACGCGGACTACGTCTCCTATGACGTGCTCGGCGACGTGGTCTGCGGCGGCTTCGCCATGCCGATCCGTGAGAACAAGGCCCAGGAAATCTACATCGTCATGTCGGGCGAGATGATGGCCATGTATGCGGCCAACAACATCTCGAAGGGCATTCTGAAATATGCCAATTCCGGCGGCGTGCGCCTCGGCGGGCTGGTCTGCAACGAGCGCCAGACCGACAAGGAGCTCGAACTGGCGGAATCGCTGGCTGCGAAGCTCGGCACCAAGCTGATCTACTTCGTGCCGCGCGACAATATCGTCCAGCACGCCGAACTGCGCCGCATGACGGTCGTGGAATATGCGCCCGACTCCGCTCAGGCGCAGCACTACCGCAACCTGGCGACCAAGGTTCACGGCAATGCCGGCAACGGCACGATCCCGACCCCGATCACCATGGACGAGTTGGAAGACCTGCTCATGGAGCACGGCATCATGAAGGCCGTCGACGAAGGCCAGGTCGGCAAGACCGCGGCGGAGCTGTCGGCCTGATCTGCCTGACGAAAGGGTCCGGTCCCCATGTCGGGGACCGGACAAGGCAAATGCGGTTTCAGCGACGCCTTGTTGAAAACGCATGGCGCAACGAATGCGAGAGGTGGCGACATGAGTGTTGCGAACAATGAGAGCGTTGCCGACATCAAGGCGCGCAACAAGGAACTGATCCAGGAGGTGCTGAAGGTCTATCCTGAAAAGACCGCCAAGCGCCGTGCGAAACATCTGAACGTCCATGAGTCTGGCAAGTCGGACTGCGGCGTGAAGTCGAACATCAAGTCGATCCCCGGCGTGATGACCATTCGCGGCTGCGCTTACGCCGGCTCGAAGGGCGTGGTCTGGGGCCCGATCAAGGACATGATTCACATCAGCCACGGCCCCGTCGGCTGCGGCCAATATTCCTGGGCGTCGCGTCGTAACTATTACATCGGCACGACCGGCATCGACACCTTCGTGACCATGCAGTTCACGTCGGATTTCCAGGAAAAGGACATTGTCTTCGGCGGCGACAAGAAGCTCGCCAAGATCATGGACGAAATCGAAGATCTGTTCCCGCTCAACAACGGCATCACTGTTCAGTCGGAATGCCCGATCGGCCTGATCGGCGACGACATCGAGGCGGTGTCGAAGGCGAAGTCGAAGGAGTTCAACGGCAAGACCATCGTTCCGGTCCGCTGCGAAGGCTTCCGTGGCGTCTCGCAATCGCTTGGCCACCATATCGCCAACGACGCGGTGCGCGACTATGTCTTCGACAAGCTCGACCCGAACAAGGCGCCCTTGTTTGAGCCGTCGCCCTATGACGTCGCGATCATCGGCGACTACAACATCGGCGGCGACGCCTGGTCCTCGCGTATCCTGCTCGAAGAGATGGGCCTGCGCGTGATCGCCCAATGGTCCGGCGACGGTTCGCTGGCGGAACTCGAGAACACGCCGAAGGCGAAGCTCAACGTTCTGCACTGCTACCGCTCGATGAACTATATCTCCCGCCACATGGAAGAGAAGTTCGGTATTCCGTGGTGCGAATACAACTTCTTCGGGCCGTCGAAGATCGCCGAATCGCTACGCAAGATCGCCAGCTTCTTCGACGACAAGATCAAGGAAGGCGCCGAGCGCGTCATCGCCAAGTACCAGCCTCTCATGGACGCGGTCATCGCCAAGTACCGTCCGCGCCTCGAAGGCAAGAAGGTCATGCTCTATGTCGGCGGCCTGCGTCCACGCCACGTCATCGGCGCCTACGAAGACCTCGGCATGGAAGTCGTCGGCACGGGCTATGAATTCGCCCACAACGACGACTATCAACGTACCGCCCAGCACTATGTCAAGGACGGCACGCTGATCTACGATGACGTCACCGGCTACGAATTCGAGAAATTCGTGGAGAAGGTTCAACCCGATCTGGTCGGCTCGGGCATCAAGGAAAAGTACGTCTTCCAGAAGATGGGCGTGCCGTTCCGACAGATGCATTCCTGGGACTATTCCGGCCCCTACCATGGCTATGACGGTTTCGCGATCTTCGCGCGCGACATGGACATGGCCATCAACGCCCCGGTCTGGAAAATGGCCAAGGCGCCCTGGAAAGACGATTCCCAGTCCAAACTCCTCGCGGCCGAATGACCGCGCGCGGCGGGCGCTGCCGAAAGGCCCCGCGCCCGTCGCACAGATTTCGTAACGACGCGGCGTTCATCGCGAAAAGCGGGTTTCACTTTTCGCACGCCGCTTTGCAGACAGCAGAGGGCAATATCATGACGCAGAACGCCGATCACGTCCTAGACCACTTTGACCTGTTCCGCGGTCCCGAATACCAGGAAATGCTGGCGAACAAGCGCAAGATGTTCGAGAATCAGCGTGATCCGGCGGAAGTCGAACGCATGCGCGAGTATGCCAAGACCGAGGAATACAAGGAAAAGAACTTCGCCCGCGAGGCGCTGACCGTCAACCCCGCCAAGGCGTGCCAGCCGCTCGGCGCCGTGTTCGTCGCCGTCGGCTTCGAGAAGACCATTCCCTTCGTTCACGGATCGCAGGGTTGCGTCGCCTATTACCGGTCGCATTTCTCGCGTCACTTCAAGGAGCCGACGTCCTGCGTCTCCTCCTCTATGACCGAAGACGCGGCGGTGTTCGGCGGCCTGAACAACATGATCGACGGCCTCGCCAACACCTATAACATGTACAAGCCGGCGATGATCGCGGTCTCCACCACCTGCATGGCGGAAGTGATCGGCGACGACCTGAACGCCTTCATCAAGACATCGAAGGAAAAGGGTTCGGTTCCGGCTGAATTCGACGTTCCTTTCGCCCACACCCCGGCTTTCGTCGGCAGCCACATCACCGGCTACGACAACGCCATGAAGGGCATCTTGTGGCACTTCTGGGACGGCAAGGCCGGCACGGCGGAAAAGCTGGAGCGCAAGCCAAACAACTCAATCAACTTCCTCGGCGGCTTTGACGGCTACACAGTCGGCAACCTGCGAGAAATCAAGCGCATCTTCAGTGAGATGGGCATTGAATACACCATCCTCGGCGACAATTCCGACGTGTGGGACACTCCGACCGACGGCGAGTTCCGGATGTATGACGGCGGCACCACGATCGCCGAGGTCGAGGCTGCGGTCAACGCCAAGGCGACTATTTCGATGCAGGAATATTGCACCGAAAAGACGCTTCCCCTCATTGCCGAGCACGGCCAGGAAGTCGTCGCCTTCAACCATCCGATCTCGGTCAAGGCGACCGACAATTTCCTGATGACCGTCGCCAAGATCGCCGGCGTGGAAATTCCGGAATCGCTCGCCAAGGAACGTGGCCGCCTGGTCGACGCCATCGCCGATTCGAGCGCCCATATCCACGGCAAGAAATTCGCCATCTATGGCGATCCGGACCTTTGCTACGGCCTCGCCGAATTCCTGCTCGAACTCGGCGCCGAGCCGACCACCGTCCTCGCGACCAATGGCGGCAAGGACTGGGAAAAGAAGATGAAGGCCCTGTTCGACTCCTCGCCCTTCGGCAAGAATTGCAAGGTCTATCCCGGCAAGGATCTGTGGCACCTGCGCTCGCTGCTGTTCACCGATCCGGTCGACTTCCTGATCGGCAACACCTATGGCAAATATCTGGAGCGCGACACGGGCACCCCGCTGATCCGCATCGGCTTCCCGATCTTCGACCGTCACCACAAGCACCGCTATCCGGTGTGGGGCTATCAGGGCGGCATGAACGTGCTGGTTCAGATCCTCGACAAGATCTTCGACACGATCGACCTCGCCACCAACATGCCGGCGAAGACCGACTATTCGTTCGACATCATTCGCTGATCCCGCCGCGTGAAGGGCGAAATCATCCTTGTCGGTTTGGCGACAAACCGACAATCTCCCCGAAAGAAGGCCCGGAGCGTGCGCGCTGCTCCGGGCCTTTTTCTTACCTTGGCGTGGTGGCCGCCATGCGGCGCCAAATTTGCTGCCTCCCGTTCAAAGCCTCGTACTGGCGGTAAGGCGACAGTTTCGCCCCGCCTCCGCGCCGATCAAGGCTGCGGCCGAACGGACAGGAGATCTTCATGGCTTCTCTTTCGGCGACCATCCAGGATGTCTTCAACGAGCCCGGTTGCGCGAAGAACGTCAACAAGTCGGCGGCCGAAAAGAAGAAAGGCTGCACAAAACAATTGCAACCGGGCGGCGCCGCCGGCGGCTGCGCCTTCGACGGCGCCAAGATCGCGCTCCAGCCGTTTACCGACGTCGCCCATCTCGTGCATGGCCCGATCGCCTGTGAGGGCAACAGCTGGGACAATCGTGGCGCGGCGTCGTCCGGGCCCGCTCTGTGGCGCACCAGTTTCACCACCGACATGAACGAGACGGACGTGGTCTTCGGCGGCGAAAAGCGCCTGTTCAAGTCGTGCAAGGAAATCATCGAGAAATATGATCCGCCGGCGATCTTCGTCTATCAAACCTGCGTTCCGGCGATGATCGGCGACGACATCAACGCCGTCTGCAAGGCGGCGAGCGAAAAATTCGGCAAGCCCGTGATTCCAGTCAATGCGCCGGGCTTCGTCGGTCCGAAGAACCTCGGCAACAAGCTTGCCGGCGAGGCGCTGCTCGACCATGTGATCGGGACGGTCGAGCCGGACTACACGACGCCTTACGACATCAACATCATTGGCGAGTTCAATCTGTCCGGCGAATTGTGGCAGGTGAAGCCGCTGCTCGACGAGCTTGGCATTCGCATCCTGTCGTGCATTTCGGGCGACGGCCGATACAACGAGGTCGCCTCGTCGCATCGCGCCCGCGCCTCGATGATGGTCTGCTCCAAGGCCATGATCAATGTCGCGCGCAAGATGGAGGAGCGCTATGGCATCCCGTTCTTCGAGGGCTCGTTCTATGGAATCGGCGACACGAGCGATTCCCTGCGCGAACTCGCGCAGCTGCTGATTGAGCGCGGCGCGCCGGCCGACTTGATGGAGCGCGCCGAAAAGCTGATCGCGCGCGAAGAGGCGCAGGCCTGGGCTGCGATCGCCAGATACAAGCCGCGCTTCAAGGGCAAGAAGGTTCTCCTCATCACCGGCGGCGTGAAGTCCTGGTCGGTGGTCGCGGCGCTGCAGGAGGCAGGCCTCGAACTCGTCGGCACCAGCGTGAAGAAATCGACGCGGGAGGACAAGGAGCGCATCAAGGAGCTCATGGGCCAGGACGCTCATATGATCGAGGACATGACGCCGCGCGAAATGTACAAGATGCTGAAGGACGCTAGGGCCGACATCATGCTGTCGGGCGGCCGTTCGCAGTTCATCGCGCTCAAGGCCACCATGCCTTGGCTCGACATCAACCAGGAGCGCCACCACGCCTATATGGGCTATGTCGGCATGGTGAAGCTGGTCAAGGAAATCGACAAGACGCTCTACAACCCGGTCTGGCAGGAAGTGCGCAAGCCGGCGCCCTGGGCCAAAGCCGGCGAAAGCTGGCAGGAGCGCGCGCTCGCCCAGATCGCGGCTGAGGCGGCGGAACTCGCCGCCGATC
>JAJXYV010000185.1 GCA_021780435.1 Pseudomonadota bacterium | reverse complement strand
GCCCCAATCCTGGACCGCGGTGTTCTTGAGGGCGTCGATCCGGTCCCTGGCGGCGTCCACATTGGCCGCGTCGATTTTCGCCGCCGCATCGGCCGCATCGGCCTGGGCCGCGGCGGAGGGAAAGACCTTGAGCAGGTTCTGCGCGCGCACATTGGCGCCCTGCGACGCCGACAGCTTGATTTCCGCCGCCTTGAGGCGCTGCGCGGCGGCCGAGGCGTCGTTATAGAGCGAGGTGAGCCTGTCCAGCGGCAAGACGACGCCATAGGCGCGCGCCTTTTCCTGATAGATGACGTCCTTCGGCGCGGCGGCGACGATCCCGCCTTTTCCCTGCGCTTCGGCGTCGAGCGTGACCGTCCCGGCGGCCTTCGCGGCAGCGGCTTGCGCAGATTGAGCGACGGGACGAGCGTCATCGTCATCGACCGCCTTCGGCGCTTCCCACCGCGTGGCGAAAACATAAGCGGCGGCCAGGACTGAAGCCAGAAGCGTCAAGCCCAAGATGATCCGTTGCCTTGCGCCCGCTGGGACCGACCCTTTTCCGGCTTGCATCTTTCCGCCCCACGGGAATTTCCCCGTGAGATTTTTGGTATTTGATTCAGGCCCGCAGTTCAACACGACGCCGCCAAAAAGCAGGCGGAATCCTCGATCGCGCCCCCCGATCGAGATCTTTTAAGGCGTTGAAACCGCCGCATCGTCAGAAACGCGCGGCAACCTGGCCCGAAGTGTCAGCCCGTTGCTGACCGGCGTTGATTGTAACCGGCGGCAAGTCGGCGCCGGTCAGCGTCGCGAGCGAAGCTCGCCCTTCGAGCAGCGCCTGCTGGAGTTCGATCTTCTGCCGCTCGATCGTGAGCTGCGCGAGCTGGGTGTCCACATAGGCGCGTTCGTCGAGCAGGTTTTGCCGATAGGCCGTCTCCGACTGCGCCGCGATCGTCTCTGCCCTTTTGAGACGCGGCGCCAGTTCGGCGAGCTGGCGCTGCGCCAGCGCCTGTTCCGCGAGCAGCGCCCCGACTTCCGACGCCGCCGCCTTCAGGCGCGCGTCGAACTCCGCATGCAGCGCTTCGCGCGTCGCGCTCTCACGCGCGATGACGCCCTGGTTGCGGTCGAAGACCGGCAGGTCGAACGTGATTTGCGGCCCGACGGAATAAATGCCGTTGCTGTCGTTGCCGCCGATGACGCCGACCGAAACATTGGGGAATTGCGCGAGGACAGCCTGGCGAAGCTTTGCCTCCTCGGATTGATAGCCAAATTGCAGGGCGATCAGGTCGGGGCGCCGGTCGGCGAGGCTGGCGAGGCCGTCCCGGACGCGCTGCGCGTCGAGCGGCGGCGGTTCGCTGCCCCCCGCGAGGGGAAGGGACACGTCGGGCGAGAGGCCGAGCAGGGCGTTGAGCTGATGGCGGCGCGCCAGTTGGACCCGCTGAAGATCGTCGCCGAGTTTCTGGATTTCGCTTGCGGCGGCGAGGTCCGGCGACAGCGTCGCAAGGGTTCCATTGCCCTGGTCGATGGCCTTCGAGGCATGGTCCAGCCGCGCTTCGAGCAGCTTTCGGGTGCGCCCGATCACCTTTTCCGCGCGCTCACCGGACACGATGTCGACAAAAAGCATCCGCGCCTTGCCGAGGGTCTGCCATTCCTGCCAATAGAGCGAGGCGTCGATTTCCGCGGCGGCGGCGGCGGCGGCCTCGACCTTCGCCGGCCGCAGGACGATCGATCTCAGATCCTGCGACAGGCCCGCGCTAAAGGCGTTCACGCCGGGTCCGCCTCCCGCGTAAAAGGGGTAGGACAGCCCGATCTGCGGATTGGGCAGGACGCCCGCTTCGAGGATCTGCGCCCGGGCCACGCCAAGCCGCGCGCGCGCCGCGCGCAGATCGGGATTATTGGCGAGCGTCAGCCGGTCGATGTCGTGGATGGCGTAGGCGCCGTGCTTCATGCCCTGCGGCGCGGGCGCGCTCGACGCCAGATCGGGCGTCCGGTCCAGCGGCTGCGGCGCATAAGACGCGCATCCGGTCAGCGCCATGGCGCCGACGATCGCGAGGACAGCGCTATGCAATTTCATGTTCACGTCGTCGCCGGAAACGCCTGTCGGGGGGAAGTCAACGAGATCGACCCGCGGCTGGGTTGCGATCCAGCTTCGGTGAAAGCCCGCTCAATTGATAAGCCGACTGGGATCGCCCAAGCAAGGCGCGAGGGCGCGCCGCCGAACGGTCTTTCCACCGGGATTTCGGAAGACCGATATCGAACGGCGGCCATTCAGCGCGACGAAGCGGGCGACGAGAAAGCGCCCGTTTCGATTTATAACTTTATATTTCAATTATTTATGTCAAGCGCGCGGTTTCGTTATGATCGTTTTCATAACTTTTTCGACCACGCGTCCAAGCGGCAAGGCCCGTGCGAAGAGCCGCCGCCGGGCGCGGCGACCTTCATGAGTTGATTTTCGTTTTGCTGCGCCGCGGTTCCGCTTGGGGTTCGAGCGCGACTCGCAGGACCGTCAGCGTGCGTTCGATATGGTCCGCCGTCAGCTTGCAGGCCAGATCGGCGTCACGGGCGATCACCGCGTCGAAAATGGCCTTGTGCTCGGCGTGGACGTCGCGGGGAATGGTGCGCTTGGCCATGGACATGCGCCGATAGCGCTCCGACTGCTGGAACAAGAGGCCGATGAAATGATGCAGCCAGCGCGACGGGCAGGCTGCGATCAAGGCGCGATGGAATTCGCGGTTGCGCTCCTCGAATTCGGAGATCGCGTGGGCAGGATCTTCCGCGAGACGCTCCTCGACCTTGGAAAGCCGGTAAAAGCTCGCCACGATCTGGCTTTCCCAGGCTTCGTCGCCATGAGCGATCGCCTGCCGCAAGGCCTCCGTCTCGATCAGCTTGCGAACTTCGGTCAGGTCGCGGAAATCCTCGAGCGACGCCGGCGCGACGCGAAATCCGCGCTGCCCCTCCGACGTCACCAAGGCCTCGCCCAACAGGCGGGTGAGCGCCTCGCGCATGGTCGAGCCACTGATATTGTAGCGCGCGCGCAATTCCTCGGTGCGAAGCTTCGCGCCGGGCTCGAAGGCCCCCTCGAGGATTTCGCGGCGCAAGGTCGCATAGGCGCCCTCGACGAGGGTCTTACCCCCCTTCCCGTGGAATTCGATCTCTTCGCCAGCCCTGTCGCTCACCGTTTCCATTTTGCCCTCGCGACCAGAAATATGCGGGATCTCCCCATCACGGCCTGAAAACCCATTTTGGGATTGTAATCAGGAATCCTAGACGGAAGCCACAATTATCGACAAAATAATTGTTATCGCGCTTTAAAAAAATATCGAGATTTTTGTTGACTGTCGATTTCTGACGCCGTAGTAAGATCGCCTATCGAGAGAGCAAGGCCGATCAAAGAGCCTCCCCTCGAAACGGATGGAAGACGTCCCTGGGAGGGAACCGGCATGGCTCGCCAAGAGGATGGCGGCGCGCGGCATGATGCGCGCCCTGACGCTCCGATGCGCAAATTCGTGCGCATCATCGGTTCGCGGCTCGGCCGCTATGTCGAGTTCGAATTCTCCGTCAACGACCGGGACCTCGCGGTCGAACTGATCCTGCCTTTCAACGCCTTCGACGAATTCTGCGAATTGCAGAACGCGACCGTTCTGCCCCCCGAGCCCGCCGTCGCCGACGAGCTGGAGCGCCAGGCCTGGCGCTCGCGCCAGCCGGGGCTTCTGCGCCGGGTCAAGAGCGCCGCAGAGGACGGCGCCGAAAAATGATTCTGTTTCTGGGAGGATTGAAATGACCGTACAGATCAAGACACTGGACATGGAGCCGAAGCGCCAGACCTTTGGCCATGTCGCCCGGCGGCTCGGCGGCGACAAGCCGGCGACCCGCTATCAGGAAGCGACGCTCGACGTCCAGGCGACCGCGAACTTCCACTACAAGCCGCAGTGGGAGCCGGAATATTGGGTCTACGACACGCGCAAGACCGCGGTCGTCATGGCGGACTGGTACAAGCCGCTCGATCCGCGCCAATATTATTACGCGACCTATAATATCGCCCGCGCCAACATGAACCAGGCGGTCGAGCGCGCCTTCGCTTTCGCCGAGGAGCGCGGCCTGATCGAAAAGATCTCCGCCGAGGCCCGCAAGCAGATCGAATTCGGCCTGCTGCCGCTGCGCCACCTGCACTGGGGCGCGAACATGAACATGACGGAAATCACCCAGCGCGGCTATGGCACGGCGGTGACGGCGCCGTGCATCTTCTCGGCTGGCGACCATCTCGGCATGGCGCAGGTCGTCAGCCGCATCGGCCTGCTGCTCGACGGCCAGACCGGCGTGAGCCTCGACATGGCCAAGGAAGTCTGGATGGACGATCCGGCCTGGCAGGGCGTGCGCAAGCTGATCGAGGACACGTTCGTCGAGCGCGATTTCTTCCAGCTCTTCGTCGCCCAGACCCTCGCGATCAACGGCGTCGTCTTCGACCTGATCTACAAATTCGCCGACGCCGGCTGGAAGGACGCGCAGATCGCCGTCGCCATGCTCACCGAATTCATGAGCGACTGGCGCGCCGACGAGAGCAAGTGGAGCGACAGCGTCATCAAGACAGTGGCGGCGGAAAGCGCCGAGAACAAGGCGCTCGTTTCGCAATGGGCCAGCGACTGGATCGCCCGCGCGGTCGAGGCGGCGCGGCCGCTGTCGGCGGCTCTCCTCGGCGACAATGGCGCCCAGGCCGAAGCGGCCCGCGAGGCGACGATCAAACGGGCGCGCGCGCTCGGCCTGACGCTCTGAGAAGGAAGAAGATCAATGTCGCAACTCGCGTCGCTCACCCTTTACCACAACGACGAAGCCCGTCCGATCATCGAGGCGATCATCGCCGACAATCCCGGCGTGCGCGTCCTCAACATGCCCGGCGCCGTCAAGCTCGACTGCGAAGGCAGTCTCGTCGTCAAGCGCGCCTCGGTCGAGGAACGTCTCGGCCGCACATGGGACCCGCAGGAAATTCACCTCGTGATCATTTCGATGGCTGGCCATCTCGACGAGGACGACGACCAGTTTTCGGTGAGCTGGAAACATTAATTCGGGAGGGAACAATGACCGCCAAGAAACTCGGTCTCAAGCAGCGCTATGCGCATATGACCCGCGGCCTGGACTGGGAAACCAGCTACCAGCCGATGGACAAGGTTTTCCCCTATGACACGTTCGAGGGGATCAAGATCAAGGATTGGTCGGCCTGGGAAGACCCCTTCCGCCTGACAATGGACGCCTACTGGAAGTTCCAGGCGGAGAAGGAGCGGAAGCTCTATGCCGTGATCGACGCCTTCGCGCAGAATAATGGCCAGACTGGCGTCACCGACGGCCGTTACGCCAATGTCCTGAAACTCTTCCTCACCGGCATTTCGCCAGAGGAATATCAGGCGCATCGCGGCTTCGCCTATGCAGGCCGTCATTTGCGCGGCGTCGGCCCGCGCGTCGCGGCGCAGATGCAATCGCTCGACGAGTTGCGCCACATCCAGACGCAGATCCACACGATCAGCCATTACAACAAATATTTCGACGGCCTCGCCGAGTTCCCGCACATGCATGACCGCGTGTGGTACCTCTCGGTGCCGAAGAGCTTCTTCGACGACGCCCGCTCCGCCGGTCCGTTCGAATTCATGATCGCGATCGGCTTCGCCTTCGAATATGTGCTGACGAACCTCCTGTTCGTGCCCTTCATGTCGGGCGCGGCCTATAATGGCGACATGTCCACCGTCACCTTCGGCTTCTCGGCGCAGTCCGACGAAAGCCGCCACATGACGCTGGGCATTGAGGTCATCAAGTTCCTGCTGGAGCAGCATCCGGACAATCTGCCGATCGTCCAGAAATGGGTCGACAAGTGGTTCTGGCGCGGCCATCGCGTCCTCGGCCTCGTCGCCATGATGATGGACTACATGCTGCCCAAGCCGGTGATGTCCTGGAAGGAAGCCTGGGAGATCTATTTCACCGAAGCCGGCGGCGCCCTGTTCCAGGATCTCGCGCGCTACGGTTTGCGTCCGCCGAAATATGCGGACATCGCGACGGCGGAAGCCGAGCACATCTCGCACCAGAACTGGGCGATCTTCTATCAGTACACCCATGCGGCCGCCTTCCACACCTGGCTGCCGGACGCCAAGCACATGGACTGGCTGTCGGAAAAATATCCGAACACCTTCGACAAATATTACCGGCCGCGTTTCGAGATGTGGGGCCAGATGGCCAAGGAAGGCAAGCGCTTCTACAACATGGCGCTGCCGCAGCTCTGCCAGACCTGCCAGATTCCGATGGGCTATACCGAGCCGGGCGATCCAACCACGATCTGCTTCCGCAAGACGCAGTTCCGCGGCGAGACCTATCACTTCTGCTCGGACGGCTGCAAAGACATCTTCGAGGCGGAGCCGGAGAAATTCGCCCAGGCCTGGCTGCCGGTGCACCAGATTTTCCAGGGCAATTGCGGCGGCGCGACCATTCCGGACGTCCTCAATTACTACCGGATGAACGTCGGCGCCGACAATATGGATTACGTCGGCTCTCCCGACGAGAAACTCTGGAACGAATGGCAGGCGGACAAGATCAGGACCGCCGTCTGAACCTTCGCAAGACGAAAAGAACAGGCGCGGCGAAAAAGCCGCGCCAGCCAAGCAGAACGGGAGAGAAAAATGTCCGTCGTCGCCCTTACGCCCGACTACGAAAAGCACATCGAATTCCGCGACCTGGAAAGCAATTTTCACGGCAATCGCGTCGTCTATCTGCACTGGGAGCAGCACCTCTCCTTCTGTTCGGCGATCGCCTTTCCGCTGCCCCCGTCCATGCCTTTCGGCGCTTTCGTCGAGGCGATCGTCAAGCCCCATTACAACGCCCATCCCGACTTCGAGAAGATCGACTGGGCCCAGGTCGTGTGGATGATCGACGACGAGAAGCGCACGCCCGAGATGGAAAAGTCGCTCGATGAAAACGGCGTGAAGCACAAGTCGCTGGTGCGGTTCTGGACGCCGGGCCTGAGCGGCTACAAGGGCTCCGCGAGCTGATCCCCGCAACAGAGAACAAGCGCGGGAGAAACCGGCATGTCGGCGCACCAGCTCACCATTGAACCCCTGGGCGAAGAGATCGAGGTCGCGGAAGGGCAGACCATTCTCGACGCCTGCCTGCGCGCGGGAGTCTATCTCCCGCACGCCTGCGGCCATGGCCTGTGCGGGACCTGCAAGACGCAGGTGCTCGACGGCGAGATCGACCACGGCGAGGCCTCGTCCTTCGCCCTGATGGATTTCGAGCGCGACGAAGGCTTCGTCCTCGCGTGCACGGCGACGATCAAGAGCGACGTCACCATCGAGGCCGACGTCGAGGAAGACCCCGACGCGCGGAAAATTTCGGTGCGCGACTTCGTCGGCGAGGTCGTCGCGCTGGAAAATCTCACCGGTGACGTGAAGGGCGTTCGCCTCGCGCTGCGGGACGGGCCGATCGATTTCCAGGCCGGGCAATATGTCAACCTGTTGCTGCCGGGGATCGCCGCGTCGCGCGCCTTTTCCATCGCCAATGCGCCATCCGACGCCGGCCATGTCGAACTGCAGATCCGTCGCGTGCCGGGCGGCGCCGCGACGGGCTATGTCCACGAGAGCCTCAAGGTCGGCGACCGACTCACCCTGACCGGACCGCAAGGCCGCTTTATCGTGCGCAAATCGCGCGGCGGCCCGCTGCTGTTTCTCGCCGGCGGCACCGGCGTTTCGAGCCCGCGCTCGATGATCCTCGATCTGCTCGAAGAAGGCTACGCCGAGCCGATCACGCTGGTTCACGGCGTGCGCACGCAGGCCGATCTCTATGGCCGCGAAGAGTTCGAGGCGCTCGCCCGAAGCCACATGAATTTCCGTTACGCGCCGGCGCTGTCCCACGAGCCCGATGACTCCGAATGGCGCGGCGAACGCGGTTTCGTGCATGACGTCGCCAGGAAGCTCTTCGAGGGCGTCTTCGAGGGATCGACAGCCTATCTCTGCGGCCCGCCGCCGATGATCGAGGCTTGCATCGCGACCCTCATGCAGGGCCGCCTGTTCGAGAAGCACATTTTCACGGAGCGCTTCTTCACCGCGAAGGATTGCGCGGAAAAACCCAAAAGCCCGGTTTTCCGGAGGCTCTGACATGACCAGGGAACGTTTCCCCATTCATGTCGAAGGCAGCGGCGACGCCTCAGGTTACGCGCACGAGCGGGTTCTCGTCTCGTTGGAGCGCGCCCAGGGCTTCGGCCAGCTGAAGAACTTGCCGTGCCGGTTGCCGGTCGGCTGCCGGCGCGGCGGCTGTGGAATTTGCCGCGTCCGCGTCGTCGAGGGCGAGTTCCGCGCCGACCGGATGAGCCGCACGCATGTATCGGCGGAAGACGAGAGGGAGGGGCTGGTTCTCTCCTGCTGCATCTACCCGCTGTCCGAACTTTCGCTGCGCCTGGAGCCTGCCGTCGCAGTCAAAGATCAGGGCCACAAGGCCAAACAAAACGGTTGAGGAGGAGTAATCATGGCTATTTCCGGAATCCTGCGTCCGGGTTTCGTCCAGATTCGCGTTCTGGATATGCCCGCCGCGGTCGACTATTACACCAAGCGCGTCGGCCTGCATCAAGTCGCCGAGGGCCCCGACGGCCGCGTCTATCTCAAGGCCGCCGATGAGTTCGACCATCATTCGATCGTCCTGCGCCGCGCCGACGCCGCCGGCGTCGACGTCATGGCGTTCAAATGCCTTGAGGACGCCGATCTCGACCGATACGAGAAGCGGATCGTCGATTACGGGATCGCGGTCGACCACGTTCCCGCCGGCGAACAGCCGGGCCTCGGGCGGCGCATCGGTTTCACCGTTCCCTCGGGTCATCGCATCGAGCTTTTCGCCCATGCCGACCAGGCCGAGCCGAAGCCCTATGTGCACAATCCCCATGTCTGGTCGGTCGAGCCGCACGGCATGGCGGCGCGCCGCTTCGACCACGCCCTGCTGTATGGGCCCAATGTCGAGGCCGTCACGGATTTCTTCGTCAAGGCGCTCGACTTCCGCCTCGCCGAGCGGGTGGACATGCCGGACGGCCTGCTCGCGGTCTGGCTGACCTGCGGCATGAAGGCCCATGACATCGCCTTCGTGAAACATCCAGAACCCGGCAAGCTGCACCACATTTCGTTCGAGCTGGAAAACTGGCAGGCTGTCGGCAATGCGGCGGACATCATCACGCATTACGACATCTCGATCGACATCGGCCCGACCCGCCACGGCATCACGCGCGGCCAGACGATCTATTTCTTCGACCCCTCCGGCAATCGCAACGAGGTCTTCGCCGGCGGCTACACCTATTATCCGGATCATCCGACCCGCACCTGGGACGAAACCGAAGTCGGCAAGGGTATCTTCTATTACGAGCGGAAGCTGAACGAGGCCTTCCTGTCGGTCGTGACCTGAGAGAGCCCGCGTCATGGACATCGTGCTTTCGCGCAAATCCATCGCAGCCGCCGCGGCCAAGGCCGCGGTCGAGGCGGCGGTCGCCCATGCGGGCGCCCTGAACAAGGCGGTGGTCGCCGCCGTCGTCGACGGCAGCGGCGATCTCGTCGCTCTGCTGCGCGCCGACGGCGCCTTCAAGGCGTCTATCGGCATCGCCCGGGACAAGGCTTATACCGCCGCCGTCTTCGGCGCCTCCACCGACGACCTCAGCGCCGCCCTGATCGCAAACCCGACCTTGCATCAAGGCATATCGATGCAGCCCGGCGTCATCCTGTTCGGGGGCGGACTGCCGATGGTCGTCGACGGTCATGTCATTGGTGGAATTGGTGTTTCAGGCGGCTCGGAGAACGACGACCGGGCTTGCGCGCAAGCCGGGCTGGGGGCGCTGGGTCTCGGTTGAACCCTTTACGCACCAAGCAAAATATCGATAATAATGTTTTCTATCGATAATTTTTATGGCAAACAGAAACAGACGCACGGCGCCGGCGAACCATCGCATAGGCGCGGCGCCCGGGATCGAGGAGGATAAGAATGTCGGTTCAGGCATTGCACAAACAGACGCCGGTCAGCGTCGACACCGCGCGACGCGACGCCGCGCATTTCATTAATGGGGCATTCACGCAAGGATCTACGGCTAAGAGCTGGGAGAACCGTTCGCCGCTCGACAACAGCGTCATCGGCCGCGTTCCCGAGGGCGGGCAGGCGGAGATCGACGCGGCGGTGCGCGCCGCCCGGGCGGCGCTGGACGGTCCCTGGGGCAGAATGACGGTGGCGGAGCGCACCGATCTGCTCGCTGCGGTCGCCGACGAAATCAACGCCCGCGCCGCTGAATTCCTCGCCGCCGAATGTCTCGACACCGGCAAGCCCTATGGCCTCGCCTCGCATATCGACATTCCGCGCGGAGCCGCCAATTTCAAGATGTTCGCGGACACGGTGAAGGGCGTCTCCACCGAGACCTTCACCATGCCGACGCCGGACGGCAATGGCGCGCTCAACTATGGCCTGCGCCGCCCCAAGGGCGTGATCGCGGTCATTTCGCCGTGGAACCTGCCTTTGCTGCTGATGACCTGGAAGGTCGGCCCCGCGCTCGCGTGCGGCAACACCGTGGTGGTGAAGCCCTCGGAAGAGACGCCGCTGACCGCGACCCTTCTTGGCGAAGTGATGAACAAGGTCGGCGTGCCGAAGGGCGTCTATAACGTCGTCCATGGCTTCGGGCCGAATTCCGCCGGCGAATTCCTCACCCAGCACCCGCTGGTCAACGGCATCACCTTCACCGGAGAGACCCGCACGGGCGAAGCCATCATGCGCCAGGCGGCGCTGGGCATCCGTCAGGTGTCTTTCGAACTCGGCGGCAAGAATCCGGCGCTGGTTTTCGCCGATTGCGATCTCGACAAGGCCGTCGAGGGGACGCTGCGGTCGGCCTTCGCCAATTGCGGCCAGGTCTGTCTGGGCACCGAACGCGTTTATGTCGAGCGTCCGGTCTTCGACGCTTTCGTGGCGCGCATGAAGGCGGGGGCCGAGGCGCTGACGCTCGGCCGTCCGGAGGACGCCTGCACCAATCTCGGCCCCTTGATCAGCCAGGAGCACCGCAGCAAGGTCCTGTCCTATTACCAGTTGGCGATGGACGAGGGCGCGACGCTCATCACCGGCGGCGGCGTTCCGGACATGCCCGGCGCGCTCGCGCAGGGCGCCTGGGTGCAGCCGACCATCTGGACCGGCCTCAAGGACGACGCCCGGGTGGTCAACGAAGAAATCTTCGGCCCCTGCTGCCATATCCGGCCGTTCGACACGGAAGAAGAAGCTGTTCGTCTGGCCAATTCGACGCCTTACGGCCTTGCTGCGGCGGTGTGGACCGAGAACCTGTCCCGCGCCCACCGCGTGGCCGCGAAGATGGAGGTCGGAATCTGTTGGGTGAACTCCTGGTTCCTGCGCGATCTGCGCACCGCCTTCGGCGGCGCCAAGCAATCGGGCATTGGCCGCGAGGGAGGCCTGCATTCTCTGGAGTTCTACACGGAACTCTCGAACGTCTGCATCAAGTTGTGATCGGGGGAATCCAGTGACGCAAACAGCGGTCCAGAAGGTTGCGGGCGCCTTGTACGAAGCCAGCCGCACGGGAGCGCCCTGCGCGCCCGTGCGGGAATTTCTGCCCGAGGGCGCGCTCGATCTCGCCTATGCGGCGCAGGAGATCAACACGCGGCGCGGGCTTGAGTCGGGACGGCGGCTGGTCGGCCGCAAGATTGGCCTGACCTCGCTCGCCGTGCAGAAGCAGCTCGGCGTCGACCAGCCCGATTACGGCATGCTGTTCGACGACATGGCGATCCCGGACGGCTGGGAGATTGGCCGCAAACAGCTGATCCAGCCCAAGGTCGAAGCCGAGGTCGCCTTCGTGCTCGATCGCGATCTCGACCAGGAGCGCCTCACCATCGCCGACGTTTTGCGCGCGGTGGCCTTCGCTCTGCCCGCGATCGAAGTGGTGGATTCGCGGATCGCGGACTGGAAGATCGGCATTCTCGACACCATCGCCGACAACGCCTCGTCCGGCCTTTACGTACTCGGCGCCACGCCCAAAAAGCTCGATGCGCTGGAATTGCGCGCCGCGGGCATGGTGATGGAAAGCGCGGGCGAGCCCGTCTCCGTCGGCGCGGGCGCCGCCTGCCTCGGCGATCCGTTGTCCGCGATGCTGTGGCTGGCCCGGACCATGGCCCGGGTCGGGCGTCCGCTGCGCGCGGGCGACACGGTTCTGTCGGGTGCGCTCGGCCCCATGGCGACGGTCAAATGGGGCGATGTTTTCGAAGCGCGGATCGAGGGCCTCGGCTCCGTGCGCGCGGCTTTCGCGAAGGAGTGACCATGGCCAAGATTCAAGCCGCCATCATCGG
>JAJXYV010000189.1 GCA_021780435.1 Pseudomonadota bacterium | reverse complement strand
TGGTCATCGACCATTTGTTGTCGCCCGGGCGCTGCTTCGGGTTCCAGGTCGAGGGGTTGCCCGAGCCGTAATAGACCAGGTTCAACTCCGGATCGTAGGAATACCAGCCCCAGGTGCAGCCGCCGCCGGTCTTCCACTGATCGCCCTTCCAGGTCTTGAGCGAGGAATCCTTGCCGACCGGCTTGCCGAGCGCCGTGGTCTTCTCCGGATCCAGCATGATCTGGTCGTCCGGGCCTTCGGAATAGGCGCGCCAGACCCGCTTGCCGGTCTTGATGTCATAGGCGGTGAGATGGCACTGAACGCCGAACTCGCCGCCCGAAATGCCGACCAGGAGCTTGTCCTTGACCGGAAGCACGGTCGCGGTGTTGGTTTCACCGCGCTTCGGGTCGCCGTTGACGGCGCTCCACATGACCTTGCCGGTCTTGCCATCGAGGGCGACGACGGTCGTGTCAGCCTGGTGCAGGAAGACCATTCCGTCGGCATAGGCGAGGCCGCGGTTGACGGTGTCGCAGCACATGACCGGAACGACGTTCGGGTCCTGCTTCGGCTCGTATTTCCAGATGATCCGACCATCGTTGTTCAGGTCGAGGGCGTAGACGATGTTCGGGAACGGCGTATGGACATACATGATGTCGCCGACGACGATCGGCGCGCCTTCGTGGCCGCGCAGCACGCCGGTCGAGAAGCTCCAGCTCGGCGCGAGTTTGCCGACATTGCTCGCGTTGATCTGGTTCAGCTCGGAATAGCGCGTATTGGCGTAGTTGCCTGACTGGATGACCCATTCCTTCGGGTTTTTTTCAGCCTTCAGGACAGAGTCGTTCGCAAACGCAGGGACAGAAAGCGTCAGCGCGGTAGCAGACAGGAGAGATGCGTAAAGCCTCTTCATAGGGGTTCCTCCGAAACGCAGCGGCCTCCGCATTTTTATCGGCTGCCGATATGTATTGGCTTCTGTGAGCCAGGTTATGCGTCGCCTCATGACAAGGGCGGCAAGTCGCCTGATTGTCGAATTCGGTGGCGCGGTCCTTTTTTGTGACGAAAAAAATGTACTCGGCGCGTTCGTGGCCCGCAACGAGGCGGCAAGGCCTTTGATTATTATATTTTGCTTAGGCGTCATCGCGGCGAATGCGCTGCGCGCTTTCGCTGGAAACGATTATCTGCAAAAATTCGAATAGATATTATTCAATCATCGCGCCTTGTTCGCTGACGCGAAAGAAAGACCTCGCGGTTCGTTGCCGCTGTGGCGCTCAATTGATCCGCGAACCGGGCATGTTGCGTAAAAATTGGGCGCGACTGGACCGCGCGCAACCAGGCGAGCCGTCAGCGGCGGGCGATGGCGCGCAACCCCTGGATCACGATGGTCAAAAAACACCGATCCGCGACAGGATTTTGCGCCTGCGCCGCAGGGTCAATGGCGCCTATTAACGATTGGGCGCGAATTGCTCATGTGGCCTGATTTTTGTATATTCGAAATCACGGATGGTTTTCGGCTCCATGGGCGCCGGGGCCTGTCTGTTCCGCGATAACGGGCTTTGCGGCCACAGCCGACAACTTGCCGGCCGAAATGGTCAAACGGCCAAGAAACTCCACGCGGTGAAAATGCCAGAAGGGATCGCCTGACTTTCCCCTTCCGCTCTCAGGAGCGGGGGAGGCGGAGACGCGGAGGCATATCGTCTGATGATACCCGCGGAGCTTCGGCGGCGCGGGGCATGCTGGAGGATGAAATGGCCGTTTTCACTGCTGTGGTGCTCTTCTGCCAACTATCGGTTCCGCCGCAGGCGTGCGACGAGAGCAAGGCGATCGATGTGATTTCGACCCGCGTCGAAAGCGAAATGGCCTGCATGCGGGGCTTGCAGGAATCCGTGGCGCGCGGCGCGATGCGCGAAGGTCTGGGCGACACCGTCTATATGAAGACCCGATGTGTGCGGCGCCAAACGACCTCATCGGCTTCGATCGAATAAAAGGTCGCGCCGGGTGCGCTGCAACATGTTTTACTCAGATCCCCGCCGCCGGTTCTGAAATTGTCCTTATAATCGGCGACGGAGATTGCGCGAAAAGCTGCCAGCGACTTTAATGGGCAAGTAAACACTTCCCATTCAAAGGTTCATTTCCATGAAGACGCGTGCAGCTGTCGCCTGGAAGGCGGAGGCGCCTCTCACCATTGAAACGGTCGACCTGGCCGGCCCCAAGGCGGGCGAGGTTCTCGTCGAGATCAAGGCGACCGGCGTCTGCCACACCGACGCCTACACGCTTTCGGGCCTCGATTCCGAAGGCAAGTTTCCGGTCATTCTCGGTCACGAAGGCGCGGGCATCGTCCGCGAAATCGGGGCCGGCGTCACCGCCGTAAAGCCCGGAGACCACGTCATTCCGCTCTACACGCCGGAATGCCGGCAGTGCAAAAGCTGCCTGTCACAGCGCACCAATCTTTGCACGGCCATCCGCGCCACCCAGGGCCAGGGCCTCATGCCTGACGGCACCAGCCGGTTCTCCTGCGCGCCGGCCGGCGGCAGCAACGAGATCCTGTGGCATTACATGGGCTGTTCGACCTTCTCGAACTTCACCGTTCTGCCTGAAATCGCCCTCGCCAAGGTTCGTGAGGACGCGCCCTTCGACAAGATCTGCTACATCGGCTGCGGCGTCACCACCGGCCTCGGCGCCGTCGTCTATACGGCGAAGGTCTGGCCGGGCGCGAATGTCGTGGTCTTCGGCCTCGGCGGCATTGGCTTGAACGTCATCCAGGGCGCCCGCATGGTCGGCGCCGACAAGATTGTCGGCGTGGACCTGAACCCGAGCAAGGTGGCGATGGCCAAGAAATTTGGCATGACCCACTTCATCAATCCGAATGAGGTCGGCCGCGACAAGGTGGTTGAAGCCATCGTCGACGTCACCGGCGGCGGCGCGGATTTCTCCTTCGAATGCGTCGGCAATGTCAACACGATGCGCCAAGCGCTGGAATGCTGCCATCGCGGCTGGGGCACTTCGGTCGTCATCGGCGTGGCGCCTTCGGGCCAGGAAATCTCGACCCGTCCGTTCCAGCTGGTCACGGGCCGCAACTGGCGCGGTTCGGCCTTCGGCGGCGCCCGCGGCCGCACCGACGTGCCGAAGATCGTCGACTGGTACATGGATGGCAAGATCAA
>JAJXYV010000240.1 GCA_021780435.1 Pseudomonadota bacterium | reverse complement strand
AGGCGAACAATACAATAAAATACCCGCGTCAAATCGTCGCAGCCGTGAGTGTTGGCGGCGTTTGGATCTTTGTCAATCGGGCCTCAGGCCGCCAAAGTGAGAGGAATTCATGAGCAGCGACGCCATCATTGCAGACGCTTCGGTCGCCGAAATCCCGTCCGTCCAGCATGTCGACAACGCCGAAGAAGCCGCCGCTCTCAAGGGCTTCATCATCATCGCGTCGCTGATCGTCGCCGCCGTTGTCGCGCTCGGCGCCACCTATGGCCTCGCGGGCGTCGGCGCCCTCGCCATCGCCGGCGCGGGCTCGATGCTGGTTCTGCTGGTGGTCCTGACCGCAGGCAACTGAGGTTCGAATTTCGAAATGAAAAAAGCCCCCCGCATTGTGAATGCGGGGGGCTTTTTCATTGACCTGTTTTCACCTCGGGATAAGCGCCCAATAGTCCAGGTCGAGGATGACGCTCGGATCGTAGCCATCGCCTTGCCTGAAGGGATGGGCCGCACAGGGCTGGTCCTTGGTGGCGATGGTGCGCAAGCGCAGGGCGCCGACGTCGTCGCGGCCGGAGATTTCGGCGCGCTCCAGAACTTCCGTCCAGGCGAAAACTGTGAGGCCGGCGAACAGCGGGCTGACATGGCGACCGCCATTGATCGCCGCGATCTGGAAGGCGTTGGCGAGCCCGTTGAAGCTGAGGGCGCGGGCGAGCGAAATGACATGGCCGCCATAGATCAGGCGGCGGCCGAACCGGCCCTGGCCCTCGGTGAACTGGTTGAAATGGACCTTGGCGGTGTTCTGGTAGAGCCGGGTGGCGAGTTGATGCTCGGACTCTTCGACCGTCATGCCGTCCACATGGTCGATTTTTTCGCCCGGCAGGTAGTCGCCCCAGCGATAGGGCGAACCCGCGAGCGCAAGGTCATATTTGCGCGGGTCGATCACCGGGCAGGCGTCTCCGAGCTGGTCGGGTGAGAGCGCGCGGGGCAGTTGCGGCGTGACCTCCGCTGGCGCCGGCGATTTCGGGTCGCGCTTGCGAACCATGACCCAGCGGACATATTCGAGCACGACGTCGCCGTGCTGGTTGAACCCGCGTGAGCGCACATAGACCACGCCGGTCTGGCCGTTCGAATTCTCCTTCAGGCCGATGACTTCCGATGTCGAGGACAGGGTGTCGCCTGGATAGACGGGAACGAGGAAGCGGCAATCGGCATAGCCGAGGTTGGCGACCGCGTTGAGCGAAATGTCCGGCACCGTCTTGCCGAAGACGATATGGAAGACGAGGAGGTCGTCGACGGGGCTGCGCGGATAGCCGATGGACTGGGCGAAGGCGTCGGAGGACTGAACGGCGGAACGGCCGCCATAAAGCGCCGTATAGAGGGCGACGTCGCCCACCGTGACCGTGCGCGGCGTCGCATGGACGATCACCTGGCCGATCTGGAAATCCTCGAAGAAATTGCCGGAATTGGTCTTGCTCATCACTGCCCCCGGGCGCGCGAAAATGTCCCTCGCCTTTAGGCCATCGCGCCGCGCCTTGGCAATGCGCCCTACGACTTATCGGGCGGCGGGAAAAGTCCGGACAGCCGCGCCGCCAGCGCCGCGGGATCTCCTTCCAGGATCAAGGTTTTCTGCCGCGAGGTCGCTCCTGTGGCGACCAGGATCCGAGAAGGGGGGATTTTGAGGGATTTGGCGAGAAGCGCGACGAGGGCGGCGTTTGCCTTGCCGTCTTCGGGAACGGCCCGCACCCGCGCCTTCAGGACGCAGGCGCCGTCGGCGCGCGTTTCCACGCCTTCCAGCGCGTCGCGCGAGGATTTTGGCGTGAGTCGGACATGGATTTCAATTCCGTCGACGCGGGCGGTCCAGAAGGCGGGCGCGCTCACATCGACGACATGATCAGCGATCGGGCCAGCTGGTTCAGTTCCATTTGGATGAAGGAGAGCAGAAGCAGAAGGACGATCGGTGAAATGTCCATGCCGCCGATGGGCGGCAGAAAGCGGCGAATCGGACGGAGCGCCGGTTCGGTGAGGGCGTTGACGCCGTTCCACACCGAGCGGACGAAATCATTGCGCATGTTGATCACGTCGAAGGCAAGCAGCCAGGACATGACCGCCATGATGATGATAATCCACCAATAGAGGTTGATGGCCATGTCGAGCACCCGGAAAACGGGAAGGATGAAACCTGCGGCGGACATTGCGACTCCGAGACAGCTGCGGATGCCGCGTTTTACGGCTTCCCGGGCGCGCAAACAAGTTTTGATGCGGAAAGCGCGCGTCCTCATTGACAGGACGGCGCGCGGGCCCTAAACACCCGCTCCGGAGCGGGGCTGTAGCTCAGATGGGAGAGCGCTGCAATCGCACTGCAGAGGTCAGGGGTTCGAATCCCCTCAGCTCCACCAAGACAGCCGCATTTCTACGTCTTTCACAGCTAAGAGATGGTTCGGCCCTTCAATTAGCCCTTCACGTCGTCGCGCACAGACGCGAACAAATGAGCATGTTCGCACTTTATTCCGGCCGTCCGGCCGGCTCCATAATTGCTTTTTGTTTCCCAACACAAAAGCCGCCCCCGCGGGTCGTCTAGCAGGGCGGTTATGCTGTTGGCGCCAAACAGATGATCGCCGCGGTTCTAATGAATCCCTATTTTTCGGCGATCGTCCCCTGTTTGATGACGCCTATTTCGGCTCCGCGCCGACTCCGGCGACCGCCCACAATCGGCCGTACGCTCGAGTACGACATGATGGGGCGGGCCGGCTGCGAATGCGGTTGGCGTCGCCGTCTCCCTCGGGCAGCGCACCGCGGCGGTCAGCGGATAGCCGGCGCCAAGCTCGTCGGCCAGAGTGGGTTTATCGTCAGCGCAAGCGTGCAGCTCCCCCGACGGCGCCAGACCATTCGGATGGTTGTGGTCCATGGGGCCCTCATGGGTGGGAACTGCCATCGGACGATCGGCAACTTCCGGCGGATACCGGCCTGTCGCCGAAAGGGTCGCCAAAATCCCTGCCGGGCGGATTGCGAGCATAGCGCGACGGACAGGTTCGGAGAAAACACCCGTCGATGGCTGAGCATAACCGGAGGACCAGCGCCGGCCGCCGCCTTTGCACTTTGACCAACGATAAACAATATAAGCCATGCGGGCAGCGACACGCTCGTGCAA
>JAJXYV010000206.1 GCA_021780435.1 Pseudomonadota bacterium | reverse complement strand
ATCGATGCCGCAAGTCTTTGGATCAAAGCTTCGCGAGGTCACTCAGGGCTCGCCGTCGAACAGACCGGACTGCGGCGCTTGCGCCTGAGGCGGGACGGCCAGCCCCAGATGGCGGAACGCCAACGGCGTCAGCATTCTTCCGCGCGGGGTGCGGTTCAGAAAGCCTTGCTGCAGCAGGTAAGGCTCGATGATGTCCTCGATGGCGTCGCGCGGCTCCGAAAGCGCGGCGGCGATGGTTTCGATCCCGACCGGGCCGCCGCCGAAATTGACCGCGACCATGTCGAGATAGCGCCGGTCCATCTGGTCGAGGCCGATGGAATCGACGTCGAGAAGCCGCAGCGCCCGGTCCGCCACGTCGCGGGTCACGATCTTGTCGCCGTCCACCAGGGCGAAATCGCGCACCCGACGCAGCAGCCGGCCCGCGATGCGCGGCGTGCCGCGCGAACGCCGCGCAATCTCGTTCGCCCCATCGCCGCTCATCGGGCAGTTCATGACCCGGGCGCCGCGCGCGACAATGCCTTGAAGCTCCTCGACCGTGTAGAAATTCATCCGGATCGGAATGCCGAAACGGTCGCGCAGGGGCGTGGTCAGCAGGCCGGCGCGGGTCGTGGCCCCGACCAGGGTGAATCTGGCGAGGTCGATCTTGACCGAGCGCGCCGCCGGCCCCTCGCCGATGATCAGGTCGAGCTGGAAATCCTCCATGGCCGGATAGAGAATTTCCTCGACCGCCGGATTGAGGCGGTGGATTTCGTCGATGAAAAGTACGTCACGCTCTTCGAGATTGGTGAGCTGGGCGGCGAGATCGCCGGCCTTGGCGATCACCGGGCCGGAGGTCGAGCGGAAATTGACGCCGAGCTCGCGCGCCACGATCTGGGCGAGGGTGGTCTTGCCCAGTCCCGGCGGGCCAACGAAAAGAACGTGGTCGAGCGCGTCCTTTCGCGCCTTCGCCGCCTCGATGAAGACCTTTAGATTCTTGCGCGCCGCCTCCTGGCCGGTGAAATCGGCCAAGGTCAGCGGCCGGATGGAGGATTCGAGATCGTCCTCGCGCCGATCCGGCGAAACCATGCGGCTGGCGGGCGGGGTCATGGCGCCAGCTCCTTGAGGCCGCGCCGGATCAAGGCGGCGGTTTCGGCGCTGTCGCCGAGCGCCTTCAGGCTGGCGGCAATCGCGGTCGCGGCCTGCGGGCGGGCATAGCCGAGATTGACGAGGGCGGAAATCGCCTCGCTCGCGGCGGAAGAGCCGGCGGGCGCGTCGTCGCCGGCGAGGGCGATGGCCCCGGCGTCAACGGTTCCGAAGGCGCCGGCCTTGTCCTTGAGTTCCGAAACAATGCGGGCGGCGAGCTTGGGGCCGACGCCGGGCGCGCGGGCGATCGACGCCTTGTCCTGGAGCGCGATGGCCGAGGTCAACTCGGCAGGCGGCAGGATGGACAGAATGGCGAGCGCAACTTTCGAGCCGACGCCCTGCACGTTCTGCAGGATGCGGAACCAGTCGCGCTCGGCGTCGGTGAGGAAGCCGAACAGGCGGATGGCGTCCTCGCGCACCTGGGTCTCGATGGCGAGCGCGGCGGCCTCGCCCACGCGCGGCAGTTTCTGCAGGGTGCGGGTCGAGCAGGCGACGACATAGCCGACGCCCTGCACGTCAAGGATCACATGATCCTCGTGCAGCGAATCCACCACGCCCTTGAGTTTGCCGATCATTTTGCGCGCAGTCCGGGTTTCCTGGCCGATTCGCGTTGTTTCAGTCTAGTGTGCTCGGGCGAACAAAAGAAGAATTACTTGAGCAGACTACCTGGCCGAAAGCGCCGCCTCGCGCTTCTTTGCCCCGCGGTGCTGGGCGTGGCAGATCGCGACGGCCAGCGCATCCGCCGCATCGGCGCTCTGCGCCTCGCTCCGGGGGAGCAACACCTTGACCATCATGGCGATCTGCGTCTTTTCGGCGTGACCCGCCCCGACGACCGTCTTCTTCACCAGATTGGCGGCGTATTCCGTGACTTCCAAGCCCGCGAGAGCCGGCACGACCAGAGCGATGCCGCGCGCGTAACCGAGCTTGAGGGTCGATTGCGCGTCACGGTTGACAAAAGTCTCCTCGACCGCCGCCTCGTCGGGGCAATGGGCGGCGATCACGGCGGCAAGGCCTTCGTGCAGCATGCGCAGCCTCCGGCTGAGATTTTCGCCGGTTGGCGAATGGATCGCGCCCGAAGCGACAAAGGCGAGACGCGACCCGTCGGCCTCGATCACGCCCCAGCCGGTATGGCGCAGGCCGGGGTCGACGCCGAGAATGCGGATCGCGGCCATTTCATTCCTTGGTCTTGAGATCCTTGAGCTTGCCGAACACGGACTCGACGTCGATCTCTTCTTCCTCGGCTTCCTTCCGCGCCGGAGCGGCGCCGAAAACTTCCTCGTGCGACGTCGGCTGGTAATAATAGGGCTGCGTCGTCTCCTCGGCGGGGACGAGGGTCGGGCCCTGGTCCTGGACGAGCGCCGGACGGTCCTTGGCCGCGCGCTGGACTTCGAAATCCAGGTCGATCTGGGAGCACAGGCCCAAAGTCACCGGGTCCATCGGGGTCAGGGAGGCCGAATTCCAGTGGGTGCGGTCGCGGATCGCGGCGATCGTGCTCTTGGTCGTGCCGGCGAGGCGCATGATCTGCGCGTCCTTCAGTTCCGGATGGTTGCGGACCAGCCAGAGGATCGCGTTGGGCCGGTCCTGGCGCCGCGACAAGGGCGTGTAGCGCGGGCCGCGATGGCGCTTGGCCTCGGGCAGGCGGACCTTGGAGACGGCGAGCTTGAGCCGGTGCTCGGGCTTCTTTTCGCCACGCTCGATTTCCTCGCGGGTCAGCTGGCCCGAAGTGATCGGGTCGTGGCCGCGGATGCCGGACGCGACCTCGCCGTCGGCGATGCCCTTGACTTCGAGCGGATGCAATTTGCAGAATTCCGCGATCTGGTCGAACGTCAGCGAGGTGTTTTCCACGAGCCAGACGGCTGTGGCCTTGGGCATGAGCGGCGCATTGCTCATCTCTGTCTCCTCGAATCTCTTCGTTCCACCGGCGGGCGCGTGTCATCGCGCTCCGGCCCGGCCGAGGCTCAGCCTCAAATTTCGTTCATGACGGGGATTGCATAAATATAGTGCGGGCGCCGGCAAAAGGCAAATTGGGAATCAAAATCCCGCAAGGGCGATGCGGCGCGAGGCAGGAGGCGGCATGGCAAGGGATGACGACGAATTTTTCGCGCCGAAGAAGCCGGCGGCGAGTCAACATGTTCTGGGCGAGCCGCTCGATTCCCTTTCCGTGGAAGAACTGGGCGAGCGGATCGAGATGTTGCGCGCGGAAATCGTCCGCCTCGAAGAGGTCCGCGCGCGAAAGGGCCAGTCCCGCGCCGACGCCGACGCCGTCTTCCGGAAATGATGCTCGATGCGCTGACTTAACGCCATGATTGGCAATGCGTTTTTCGCACTGCGGGATTTACCTTAACGCGATCTTAACTTTTTCGATTCAAGGTGAGATCGTTCCATCCGGAACCAGGCGACTTTCGCCTTGTCTGACGCCTCCCTGTTGCCGACTCCGGGGAGCTGCCCAATCGCAGCTCTCCTTTTCGTGTCGAGACCGAATCTTCGTTGGTTAAACATTAATCCAGATTCGGCGCGCGCGATCCCGCGATCGGCGCTATCTTTCCCTTAGCCCTCTTCGAAGGGGCCGGTCCGCCATGGGCGGCGCCGGCGGAATGGGCGCGGGGTGGGGTAGCGCATGGCTCGGACGAAAAGCGAAGACGACAAGCCGGTTTCCTTTGCGGAGCGTCTGGCGGCTTCCGAAGCGTTCAAGGCGATGTTCCGCGAGGGCATGAGCCTTGTCGAAGAGGCGGCGGCCTATCTGGACGGGCCCGGGCGGGAAGAGGCGAAGGCGCTGCCGCGCGCCGAGTCCCTCGCCTATGCCGCCGAGAGCATGCGGCTGACGACGCGGCTGATGCAACTGGCCTCCTGGCTGCTGCTGCAGCGCGCGGTGAACGAGGGCGAGCTGACCACAGACCAGGCCGCCTCGGAAAAGCGCAAGGTAAAGTTATCTTATCAAGAGAACGCCGCTGCGCCGGAGGTCTTCGCGCGGTTGCCCAAGGCGCTGCGGGACCTCGTGTGCGAGTCCACGCGCCTGCAGGCGCGCATTCTCCACCTCGATCAATTGCTCTACCACGATCCCGGCGCGCCTTTCGCGACGCCCGCGGTCAGCCCGGTCGAGGAGCAGCTCACCTTGCTGCGCGCCGCTTTTTGCTGAGGTCCCGTCGTCCGGGCCGGAGCCGGTTTCTTTCTCGCGATCGTGCTGCGCCATGACTGACGCGCCCCCGCCGGCTGCCGCGACCATCGTCACGCTCTCCTATCGCGGCGACTATGATTGCTGCCGGTTGCTGTGTGAGAGCGTGGATCGTTTCGCGCCGGAAAATTTTGTCCACCGGCTCTATGTGCCGACCCGCGATCTCGCCTTATTCGCGCCCTTCGCCAATGAGCGCAGGATCGTCGCCTCGCAGGACCGCGAGCTGCTGCCGGGCTGGATGTGGAAATTGCCGCTTCCCGGTCCCGAATGGCGCGCGCGGCTGCGGCTGCCGCGCCGCAACATTTATCTGAGCCTGTTCAGCCCGCCGGTGCGCGGCTGGATCGCCCAGCAGATCATGAAAATTGCCGCCGCCGCCGCCGCCACGACCGAAGTTGTTCTCCATGTCGACAGCGACACGCTCTTCATCCGTCCGCTGAGCCTCGACCGACTCCTTCGCCCCGATGGCAAGGCGCGGCTCTATCAGACGCCTGACAGCGTCGATTTACCGGGGCATCGCCTGTGGCATGAGACCGCGAGCCGTCTCCTGGGCCTGCCCGAAGACCCGTTCCACAACGGCGATTATATCGACCAGCTCGTCGTCTGGAGGGCCTCGACGGCGCGCCGCCTGATCGCAAGGCTCGAGGGGGTCAGCGGTCGTGACTGGAGGAAAGTCCTCGCCACGACGCCGCATTTCTCGGAATATATCCTTTATGGCGTCTTTGCCGACGTCGATCTCGGCCTGGACGCCGCCGGCCATTGGCCCGATCCGCATTCGATGTGCCATTCGCTGTGGACCGACCATATTTCGAGCGAGGAAGACGAGCAGGCCTTCATCGAGGCCGTGCAGCCGGATCAGGTCGCCTGCCTGTTGCAATCGACCCTGCCGCTCAGCCTCGACGAGCGCCGCGCCTTCATCGCCCGCATCGTCGCCGAGGCCGAAAGGCAGGATGCTTCTTTCCGGCTTAACCTTTCTTCGGCTCATAGAGCGGATAGAGCCGCCCAAGCGACAATTTCCCCATGACGCCCGCGAGCCGGAAGCCGTAATCGGCGCGCTTTTCCTCGCCCTGGATCAGGTAGAGCGGCGCGCGACAGGCGAGCAAACCGGCCTGGACTAGCGCTTTCGCCCGGATTAGCCAGCGCGCCGCCGCCGGATTTTTCTCGCCGCGCGCGATGGCGCGGGCGAAATGCTGGCCGCCGGCGAAAAATCGCCGGTTGAGATAGGCCCTCTGGCAGCGCTCCGCCGGAACGAATTCGCTGACGGCGGCGCCGGGCAGCCAGGCGAAGCGGCGCCCCGCGCGTTGCAGCCGGCAAAACAGGTCGTAATCCTCGCCGCCGCTGCGCCCCAGCGCCGGGTCGAAAGGCTCTGGCTCGGCCAGGGTCGTGGCGCGGCGGAAAATGGCGTTGTTGGTGGCGAGGCCGATCCCGTGGATCTTCCGGGGTCCGAAGGCGAAAAGCTCGAATCCCGCCGGGCGGTCGAGCTCGCGGGAAAAGACCATGCGCGCCGCGGGAGGCGCCCGTTCCGGCGTCTCGAATTTCGCGATGACTCGTCCGAGCCAGGCGTCGGCCTCGTGATCGCGCAGGGCGCCATGGACGGCGGCCAGCCAGCCGGGCTCGAGCGCCTGATCGTCGTCGATGAAGGCGATGAAATCTGATTCGCTGGCGCCGACGCCGGCATTGCGCGTCACCGAAATATTCGGCGGATGCGCTTCGATCCAGCGCATCGGAATCGGGCTCTCGGCGCTTTCTTCGCCGACCAGGTCGCGCGCGAGGCCCTCGTCGCTGTTGTCGACCACGATCACGCTGGCGGCGAGGCCCTCGGGCGATTCCTGCGCGGCGATGCTCCGGAGGAGCTCCCGAAGCAGGTTGTTGCGATGATAGGTGCAGACGATGATCGAAAGGCTGACGGGGCTCATGCCGACCTCGCCTTGAGCTTCAACGCAGCGGCTGCGCGCGGAAAAGCCCGCCAGCTCGACAGGCAGATGAAGAGCGTGACGATATTGGTATAGGGGTTGTTCCGCATGAAGAAGGTCGCCTCGGTGAAATTGTGCAGGAGATGGAGGAAGAGCACGAGGGCGATCATGGCGAAGACAGGCTGGGCGCCGCGGACGTCGGGGGTTTCGATGGCGCGCTTCACGGAGCGGCCGATGGCCACGAAGACGGAAAGGATGGCGAGCAGCGTCGCGATCAGGCCGATATGCAGCCAGAGTTCGAGATAGCCGTTATGGGCCTGGTTGATCAGCCCGACCGGGGAATCGCCGAGCCAGGTGCCGGACTCCAGCTTGCGCAGCGGGTCGTTGGCGAAGCCGACGTCCCAGAAGGCGCCATAACCATATCCAAGCCATTCGCGCTTCATCGCCGATTTATAGGCGAAGGCCCAGAGTTCGTCGCGGCCGGTGAAGGTCGGATCGGAGACGAAGGCGACGAGGATTTTCTCGAAATCGAAATCGAAGAAAATCAGGATCGTTCCGACCGCCGCCACCACCGCCGCCGCGCCCGCGAGCGCGAGCAAGGCGAATCGCGGCCCGAGCTTTTGCGCGACATAAAAGACCAGACCCAGGGCGAGCCCAACGAAGAGCAGGCCGACCGAGGTCTTGCTGTCGGTGAGGACCAGGAAGAAGGCGGAGAGCAGGGCGCTGAAAATTCCGATGAAGCGGCCGGTCCATGTCGCGCAGCCGAAAGTCCACGTTACGGCGATGACCACCGTAACCATGGCCACAAGCCCGGCCATGTTCTTCTGGATATAGAGGCCCTTGACGCCGATGTCGGAAATCGCCTGGGCCGGCCAGACGACGACCAGCAGCAGGTTGGCGATGATCACCGCCGTCATGAAGCCGAAAAGCTGGTTGTGGAAGTCGCGGAGGTCGTCGACGCCGAGCGCAATGGCCACGGCCGCCGAACTGATGCAAAGGAACAGGATGGAGCGCCGGATGGTCAGGTCTGGATAATCGGACCAAATGGCGCTGGCGAGGCTGATCGCCAGAACCAGAAACATCGCCCAGTTCTCGCGCAGCGCGACGAGGAACTGGCCGCGACGCGGCCAGATCACGAAGAAGGAAAGAAAACAGAGCGACAGCGCGGCGGCCTGGACGAGCGGACTGCCCTCGGCCCGATTTTCCACCGATGTGATCGTGAAGGGCGTGAGCCCGATATAGGTATATTCGAGAAAGGCGTAAAGGAGGATGCTGTGGGCCGCGCCGAACCAGGTCGGCGGCGCGGCGGCTGGCGCGCGCGATGGGCGGCCCAGGCCCGCAGCGGGGAGATCGAGGCGCGCGAGGGTCATTGCTCGACCGCCGCTGGCGCGAGCGCGGCGGAATGTTCGCCGCCGAGCAGCGGACAAAGCCGCGCCGCGAGCGCCTTGCCGAAAAAGGCGTTTCCGGTGCGGTTGAGGTGCCCGTAGCCTGTGCGCGCGCCGAATCCATGCAGATAGGCGCCGGTTGCGCGCACTTGCGCCCGGGCCGAGGTTTCGGCGTCGAGGAAGGGCGCGCCCGCCTGTTTCGCCAATTGCTTCCATTCTTCCTTGATCGGCTCCGGCTCCCGGGGCTCGTTGCTCTTGGCGTCGGCGTCCGGCGTGATCGCCACGGCAAGCGGGATGTCATGGGCGCGCAGGACGGCGGCGATCTCGTCGAAGGCGAGATCGCGGCCCTTCCGATAGGCGGCGTAGACCGCGGGGCCGATTTTCGTCGGGTCGCCGCGCTTTTGGGCTTCGGCCTCGGCCTCCTTGGAAATGCGGCGATATTGGATGGCGTATTGCAGCAAACGGCTGTCGTCGCTCGCGCGCTGGAGCAGGATCGCCGCCAGCGAGGATTTCTGTCGGAACTCGGGCGCGTCGAGATAAGAATAATCGACGCTCACGCTTCCATCAGGCGCCCTGAACAGACGCGGCGAGAGATTGCGCAGCGGATCGAGTTCGCCGGGGACGACGAAATTATTGGTCTGAAGGAGGACGAAATCAGGTTTGAGCGACAGGCCATAGTCGCGCAGCATCAGAAATTGCTGGTGGATCGTATAGCCGTCGACGCCGAGATTGACCGTCTCGATGTCGCGCCCCGCAAGCGCCGGGCATTGTTTCAGCGCCTCGCCCAGCTGTGCGACATAGCCGTCCCTGCGATCGACCTGAATCGCCATGGTGTAGGAATTGCCCAGAACCATCAGGCGAAAGACGCCGGGCGGCTTGGCTTTCGCATGTTCGACGTCATGGAAGCCATGGGAATTGAGCGCGACCTCCGAAACACCTTCGTTGGACTGGATGCCCCGCACGTCGGGGCGACCCGCATAGCCCACTTCGGGCAGGTCGGGGTTGTAGTTGGCGCGGCCATAGGCGAGCGTCGAGACCGAGCCATAGCCGATCGCGCGCATGCCGAGCTCGATCGTCCCGAGCGCGACGAGCGCGCCCGCGAAAAGGGCGGCCGCGCCGCCGAGCGTCGCCTTAAAAGTTGAAATAGATGAAGGGCGAGACGCCATGGCGGATTCCCGTGAGCGAAATGACGAAAAGGATCATCGTTGTCGCGAAGCCGGCAAAGGCGAGCGGCGCGAAATTTCTGGAGAAATCTCGAGTCGAAGGGCGCGGGGCGCGGGCGAATTCCGTGAGCCGCGCCTCGGCCCAGGCGATGATCTGCTGCGAATTGGGAGCCAGGAAAGCCAGAGCGAGCGGGCCGGCGATCCAGGCCCAGCCCTCGTCGGCGATCCGTCCGAGCAAAGCGGCGGTCGTTTCGTGGGGAATGGCGGGCGGATGCGGCGCGGAAAACGCGGCCATGCCGTCGAGCACCCGCAGGGCGGCTGCGAGACTGTTGGCGCGGAAGAAGACAAAAGAGACGACGACGGCGAGGAAGGTGGTCGCCCAGGCGAACGGCCCCATCCAGGCTCGCCAGGCGATTCCGAGCCTTTCGCGCAGCGCGGTCGCGGCGTGATTGACGACCAGAAAAGCGCCATGGAGCGCGCCCCAGATCAGGAAGGTCCAGCCGGCCCCGTGCCACATCCCGCCGAGGACCATGGTGGCGAACAGATTGGCGTAGCGGCGCAGGAAGCCAAGCCGGTTGCCGCCGAGCGGGATATAAAGATAGTCGCGCAGGAAGCGGGACAGGCTCATGTGCCAGCGCCGCCAGAAATCGACGATCGACTGCGCCTTGTAGGGCGAATCGAAATTGAGCGGCAGGCGGATGTTGAACAGGCGCGACAGGCCGAGCGCCATGTCGGTATAGCCGGAAAAGTCAAAATAGATCTGCGCGCTGTAGGCAAGCGCGCCGCTCCAGGCGGCGGCCGCGCCGAGCGCGCCGTGGCCGTCGAAGATCCGGTCGGCGAAAGGCGCCACGGAATCGGCGATGACGACCTTCTTGACCACGCCCATCAGGAACAGGGCCATGCCGAAGGCGATGTTGGAGAGATTGGGCTTTTTGTTCGACGGGTCGGCGAATTGGGGCATCATTTCCGCGTGATGCAGCACTGGCCCGGCGATCAGATGCGGGAAATAGGTCACAAACAGGAAATAATTCCGGATGTTCCGTTCTTTCACCTTGCCTTTGTAGCTGTCGACGAGAAAGGCGATCTGGGTGAAGGTGTAAAATGAGATCCCGAGCGGTAAAACAACTTTCATGATGGAAATGTTGCTGCTCGTCGTCTGGTTGAGCGTGCCGATCATCCAGTTCATATATTTGAAATAGACCAGCGCGGAGAGGTTCAGAACGAGGCCGCCGGTCAGAACGGTTTTGGCCCGCGGCGGATCGGCGTCACGCCAGCAGGAAATGGCGGCGCCGATGGCGTAATTGATCAGGATCGAGGCGACCAGAAGCGGCGTCAGCCGCCAGTCCCAATAGGAATAGAAGGCGAGCGAAGCCAAGGCCAGGAAAGCGACGCCGGCCTGCCCGCTCAGGCGGGAGGTCAGGAAATAGCCGGCGAAGGCGATCGGCAGGAAGCCGAGCACGAAGGCGAAGGAGTTGAACAGCATGGACGGTCCCGACCTCTGTTTGTCGATATAAGCCCGGGCCGCGCTGTCTTATGGTGAATGGTGATGGATAATGGCGACGATTTTATGCGTCATGGCGCCTATCAGGTTAATCGAAAGATTAAAATTTTAAGTATTTCCATTCAGATCATTTAAGCGGAAAGCCGCTAAAGTTCTGACCGCAGGTCGCCACCTTCCTTCAGTCTTTCGGTCTTTACATGGATCGCGTCAGCGTCGTCACGCCTACCTTCAACCGGCCCGAGCCCCTGCGTCGGGCGCTCGCCAGCCTGTTCCGCCAGACCGGCCTGCGCGATCTCGAGGTCGAGATCGTCGTGGTCGACAATTCGCCGGACGCCAACGCCCGGATCGCGGTCGAGGCCCTGTCCGGGGGCGCGCCGTTTCCTGTCGCCTATGTCAGCGAGCCGCGTCCGGGCGTGGCCAACGCCCGCAACGCCGGGGTCGGCGCCGCGCGCGGGCGCTGGGTCGCCTTTCTCGACGATGACGAGGAGGCGGACCCGCTCTGGCTCTCCGCGCTGGTCGAGGTCGCGCGCCAGACGCGCGCCGACGCGGTCTTCGGGCTGATCGAGGCGAAGGCCGAGGGCGGTCGCGACATCCGTGGTTTCGCGCCTTTCTTCGAGCGTCGCATCGACCGCGGCGCGGGCGCCGACATCACCGATCTCGCGGCCTTTCTCGGCACCAATAATTCCATGTTCGACCGCGGGACCTGCCTCGGGGCGGAGGTCAATTTCGACCCGCGCCTCAACGAGGTCGGCGGCGAGGATAGCCTGCTGCTGCAACGCCTGACCCGGGCCGGGCGGAAATTCCATTTCGCGCCGCGCGCGCTCGTCTATGAATGGGCGCCCGAGCGGCGCCTGACCTGGGCCTATGTCAGGAAGCGCAAATTCCTCAGCGGTCAGATCCGGGTCTTCGTGCAGAACATGGTCGATCCGCGCAACCATGGCGTCGTCGCCTTCTGGATGGCGGTCGGGCTGGCCCAGGCTTTTGTCTTTGGCGCGGCGACCCTCGCGACGGCGCCCTTCGGCGGCGAATTGAGCGAGAAAATGGCGGCGCGCCTGCATGGCGGGCTGGGCAAGATCTTCTGGGCGCCGCGCTTCCGGCTGAAACTCTATGGCCGAGGCCTGGTGTCGTGAACGAAGCGAAAATCTCGCGCCGCGCGCTGGTCGCCGGAATCTGCGGCGGCGGCGTCGCGGCCGGCGGCCTGGGCCTGATGGCCGCCCGTTCGAATGCGGCGCCGCCATCGGGCGCTCCTGTCGCCTCGGTGCGGATCGACGACCGCGCGGGCGGCGCGCCGATCGACCCGTTCATCTTCGGCTCGAATGAAATCGGAACCCTCGACGGCGGACCGGCCAGCGTCGAATATGACCGCGTCGCCGGCGTCACTGTCCGCCGTCTCGGCGGCAATCTGATGACCGCCTATAACTGGCGCAACAACGCCGACAATTCGGGCAAGGATTACCAGCAGGCCAATAATGCCGCTTTGCTTGGCTTTCTCGGCGCGCCCAAGGAGGATTGGGGCCGCCCCGGCGAGGTCGTTGATGTTTTCCTCGCCAACAGCCGGAAAGTCGGGGCGTCCAGCCTGTTGACACTGCCGCTCGCCGGTTTTGTCGCCGCCGATTTCGGCGGCCCCGTGACGCCGGACCAGGCCGCGCCGTCGCCGCGCTTTGTCGCGGTGGACTGGGCGGACCATGAGGACCCCGCGCGCGGCGTCAATATTCCCGCGCTCCTGTCGCAGCTCGTCGCGCGTTATGGCGGCGCGGCTTCGGGCGGCGTGCGCGGCTATTACCTCGACAACGAGCCGGGCCTCTGGACCGAGACCCATCCGCGCATCGTGAAAAGCCCGCCGACGATCCGGAGCCTGATCGAGAAATCCCTGCGCGCGGCGGCGGCGATCAAGCGGACCGACCCCGACGCCTGGGTTCTCGGCCCGGCGAGCTGGGGCGCGCCGGAATTCCTCACTTTCCAGAACGCGCCGGATTGGGACGATTACAAATCGCACGGCACGTTCCTCGCCGCCTATCTCGCCGCCTTCCGCGCGGAATCCGAGCGGGTGGGCCGCCGCCTTCTCGACAGGCTGGACGTGCATTGGTACCCGAAGGCCCGGCGCGGCGAGATCTT
>JAJXYV010000199.1 GCA_021780435.1 Pseudomonadota bacterium | reverse complement strand
TATTTCGCGCGCAAGGGCGTACTGGCGCTGAACTTCGTCTCGAGCCCCGGCTCGGGCAAGACCTCGCTCCTGGTGCGCGCGATCGAGGATCTCAAGGACCGCCACAATGTCGCGGTTATCGAAGGCGACCAGCAGACCTCGAACGACGCCGAACGCATCCGCGCCACCGGCGCCCGCGCGCTTCAGGTCAATACCGGCAAGGGCTGTCATCTCGACGCCCATATGGTCGGCCATGCGCTGGAGACGCTCGACATCGCCGACAATTCTCTGCTGTTCATCGAAAATGTCGGCAATCTTGTCTGCCCGGCGGCGTTCGATCTCGGCGAGGCGCACAAGGTCGTGCTGCTCTCGGTGACCGAGGGCGAGGACAAGCCCGCGAAATATCCGGACATGTTCGCCGCGGCCGACCTGATGCTGCTCAACAAGTCGGACCTCTTGCCGCATCTCGACTTCGATATCGGCGCCTGCATCGCCCATGCGCTTCGGGTCAATCCCAATTTGCAGACACTGGTCGTCTCGGCCAAGACGGGGGAGGGCCTCGCCGCCTTCTACGCCTGGATCGAGGCGCGCGCCGCGTTGGCGAAAAGCAAGGCGGGCGCGCGAAAGGCCGGATGATGAACGTCGCCGCGCGCGAGACGAAGGGAGAAGTGACGCGGCTGCGTCTGCGCCTGCGCGGCGCGGTGCAAGGCGTCGGTTTCCGGCCCTTCGCCTATGGGCTCGCGGCGCGCTATTCGCTTGGCGGCTTCGTGCGCAACGACGCGCAGGGCGTGACGCTCGAAGTGGAAGGCGCGCAGGCGCAGGATTTTGTTGTCGCCTTGCAAAGCGAACTGCCGCCGCTGGCGCGTCTCGATCATGTCGAGATCGAAACCGTCGCGCCGCGCGGCGAACAGGCCTTTATCATTGAGGCGACGCGCCAGGGCGCCGCGCGCACGCGCATCCCGGCCGATGCGGCGACCTGCGAAAAATGTCTCGACGACCTGTTCGATCCGGCGAGCCGGTTTCATCTCTACCCCTTCGTCAATTGCACCCATTGCGGCCCGCGCTATACACTGACCCGGCGGCTGCCTTATGACCGCGCCCAGACCTCGATGGCGTGCTTTCCGATGTGCGCCGATTGCGCCCGCGACTACGCCGATCCGGCTAATCGTCGCTTTCATGCGGAGCCGATCGCCTGTTCGAATTGCGGCCCGCGCCTGTCGCATGCGCCGGACGAAATCGTCGCCGCCTTGCGCGCCGGACAGATCGTCGCGCTGAAGGGCATCGGCGGGTTCCATCTGCTTTGCGATGCGCGGAACGCCGAAGCCGTCGCGCGTCTGCGTGTGCGAAAAAGCCGTGAGGCCAAGCCTTTCGCGATCATGGTCGCCAATGAATCTTCCGTTTCGCTGTTCGGCCGACCACGCGCCGACGAACTCGAACTTCTGCGCGGCGCCGCGCATCCGATTGTGCTTGTCGAGAGCCGTCAAAATCTGCCCGCCGCCATCGCGCCCGACATGGCGCGGCTGGGCGTGATGCTGGCCTATGCGCCTGTCCATCATCTGCTCTTTCATGCGGCGGGCGGAACGCGCCATGACGCCAACGATTTCGTTCTGGTCGCGACCTCCGCCAATCCTGGCGGCGCGCCGCTGGTCACCGACAACGACGAGGCCCGTGCAAAGCTCGCAAACATCGCCGATCTGGTCGTGACCCATGATCGTGACATCGTCGTGCGCGTGGACGACAGCGTGATGCAGATCGTCGATGGCGCGCCGGCCTTTCTGCGGCGGGCGCGCGGCTTCGTGCCGGAGCCGATCGATCTCGGCGCCGATGGCCCCTGCGTTCTGGCCTGCGGCGGCCATCTCAAGGCGACGCTGACACTTACGCGCGGGCGAGAGGCCTTTGTGTGCCAGCACGTCGGCGATCTTTCCGATTCCGAGACGTTCCGCTTTTATCGCGAGAGCGCCGCGCATCTCTTGCGACTGCTCGACGTGACGCCCGAGGCCTATGCCTGCGATCTGCATCCCGATTACCTCTCGACGCGTTTCGCGCAGGAGGACGCGAGCGATGCGAGCGGCGCGCCGGTGCTCCGCTTCCAGCATCACGCCGCCCATGTCGCGGCGGTCGGCGCCGAGCATGGGATGAACGGCGTCTTGTTCGGCGCGGCGCTCGATGGCCATGGTCTTGGCGATGACGGCGGCTCCTGGGGTGGCGAGGCTTTGCGCCTTGACGGGCGCGGCGGCTTCAGGCGGCCCGGCCATGTCGCGCCATTGGCCCTCCTCGGCGGCGACCGCGCCGCACGCGAACCTTTGCGCATGGGCCTCGCAGCCTTCGCCGCGCTCGGCCGGCTAGACGAGGCGGCGGCCTTCTTCGCGACGCGCGCCGAGGCGGCGGAACTTTCGCGCCGTTTTGCCGCTCGGCCGGCGCCGGCGACGACCAGTCTGGGACGGCTGTTCGACGCGGCCTCCGCTCTGCTCGGCTTTGCGCAGCGCCAGGATTTCGAGGGCCAGGCGGCGATGCGGCTCGAAGCGCTCGTGCGCGCGCCGCGCGCGCTCGAAGGCGGTTATGTGCTGCGCGACGGCATGGTCGATTTCACGCCGCTGCTCGCCCATTTGATCGATACGCGGCCCGAAGCGCGCGAGGGCGCCGAACTGTTACACGGAACGCTTATCGCGGGCGTCGGCGCCTGGCTCTCGTCTCTGGCGTCGCGTGGCGAAAAAATCGCGCTCGGCGGCGGCTGCCTCATGAACAGGGTGCTCGCGGAAGGCCTCGCCGGCCATTTGCGCGAAAACGGTTTTGCGCCGCTGCTGGCGCGGAAGATTCCGCCGAATGACGGCGGCTTGTCGCTGGGGCAGGCGGCCCTGGCGCGCGCGCTTTTGACTCAGGAGTAGAACATGTGTCTGGCTATTCCCGTTCAGGTGACGGAACTGCTCGACGGCGACATGGCGCGGGTGACGCTTGACGGCGTCAAGAAGGAGATCTCGCTCGCGCTCGTCGATGACGTGAAGCCCGGCGATTACGTCATCCTTCATGTCGGCTATGCGCTGAACAAGATCGATCCGGAAGAGGCGGAAAAGACTCTCGCTTTGCTGGCCGAAGCGGGTCAACTTCAGGGCTTGAGCGCATGAAATATGTCGATGAATATCGCGACGGAAAAGTCGCGA